>SOIY01000279.1 GCA_004376785.1 Candidatus Stahliibacteriota bacterium
TCAGTATTATGAATAAAATTATAAAAATGATCACAATAGATATGATTGCTTGACCGACTGGATACCTGTGCTCATGGTATAGACTGCCTTCACCGATTTCAGGTAAAGGTATTGGTGCTACAGGCAATTTAAACCTTTCTGCAAGATGGTTGATGTCAATCAAATTTATCACCGGGATACCAGATTGCGAGAATTGTGCTACAATACCTCTGCCAAATTTTATCTGCCTTGGTTTAATAAAACCAGAACCAACATCAGGTCCAGTCAGTGTGGTAGTCCGTTCATCGACATTAATCAGTAATTTAACTTCGCCCATATTATTGTAAATTTCGATTCTCCTGTTTATAGCATCATCCAAGTTTTCAATTTTCAAAATTTGAATATTATTTCTTGCAATTGCTTCCTCAATATTTTCCCTGCCTTCAGGACTTAACCCTCTACCAATATCATCCTCGCCGCCAATTGATGCGGCTGCTGTTCTAAACTCGATTATGCCTTTTTGATTGAGCACCTGTTCCATATCAAGATATGTAAACTGGGGATAATTTGCACCCCACATTGAAGAACCTACTGATGTTATTATAATGGGCTTTAATTGTAAGGTTTTTATGGCACTTAAGGCTGCAATGTTCATACCAGGTAAAGACCCGGTAAAAGAGACTGCGACCAAATCATCTTTTCTGGCTCCTGCTTTTTTAAGTAGCTGAATTATTAAAGCTGCAAAATTCGGATTGATTGAAGTCAACTTTGCATTGAGGTCACCTCTTTCAGTAGTGATAGGTGAATACTGAAGTCCAATAAGACCTGTTTCATTGGGGTCATTTATGCGGTCAATTGGTATATTCAGACTGTCTACAGTTTCTTTTATTGCTTTAAAGGATTGCAAGGTCAGCTCTGCCGCCTCGATTTTTTCATCAAAATATTCTGCTTTGACTTTGGATTTTGAACTCAACTCAAGAACCATTAATAGAATTGTAATGATTGTTATAATTATGAGTGAAAGAATAGATATTTTACCTTTGCGCAGCTTCATGAAAGCACCACTCCATTATGGATTATTATGATAGTCAATCTAACCAGGCTTGATACGATTATCATTGCAGAAAGGGTTGGTATGATACCTTGTCTTGCAATCCAGTATGCAATCAATCCAGGGATAACAAAACCTATAGTCTCTATATTAATACTCAATGTATTCATAGCAACCATTGGTGAAATTTTTGTAAAGTAGGCGATGAGATAACCAATCAAAATAGATATAATGAGCAGCCTTCGTCCATAAATGATTATATAGAGAGAAATGAGTTTGACAATTAGATAGGTAATTATTCCGACAACTATAGTACTTATAACCTGAACAGGGTTATGAAGAACCAGTGCGATATATCCAGGGACCACAATTCCACCGGCTGCAAGACCAATCGTTTCTGTCAAAATAAGACTTAAGAACATGCCAATTCCTACGGCTTCAATTAACATTGTTCACTCCTGTGTTTTAAAAATTGTTTCATCATTTCCTCACCATATCCTACTGTATTACCAATTGCAAATATTAAACTTTTATCAGAGACAAAATTTGATACTTCATCAATTACTCGCACCGGATTTTTGCCGCCGAGATTAAGGATTTTTTTATTGTCAATTATTTTGTATAATTTTCGTGCCAGGACCTCAGTGCCGCTACCAGTAAGAATATAGTGCTCAGCTTTTCGCAAATGGTCTTTAATGAGGTCAGCAATCTGGAATGAACGATCAATACGGTCATTGCGGCAGTTAACAAGAAGATTAATTTCTGTATAATTTTTATCAATAGACTGCCAGATGTAATAGGTTGAATCAGGGTCATTTGCTGCCATTGCGTATAATATTGTTATTTCTTTGCCCTTAAGATCAATCTTATGTTTTTTCAGGGCACCGGGGTCAGGATTTGTATTGTGCATACCCTTTAGGGCAGCCTCTTTATCTACCCCAAAATGCCTGCAAACGTCTAAAGCAAGGATGATATTTTCTTTATGTTCTATATATGAGAACTTTTCTATGATATCATCAGAGATACTTTTAGGTTTTGAAACAAAGATTTTTATATTTTTTTTGCGTATTTCTTCTGAAAAATCATCAAAAATATTGGATTCTGACGTAAAAACCTTACAATTTTTTGGTACTGCGCTAATGTATGTTTTGGCAACATCTTTAATTGTTGGTCCCATAACATCAAGGTGGTCAGCACGGACATTTGTAATAACAATTGCGCTGGGCTTAACAATCTGTGTTGATTCTGTACATTGTAAATCCGGACGTAAAGCCATGCATTCAAGAACAAGCGCATCAGGGTTCTGCACCACTGCCTTTTTTACGATTCTGATCTGTTCTCTTATATTTGCCATGCCTAATCGAATTACTGGTTCTTCAATATTGTTATTAATAATAAAACGTGCACTGGTTCCGGTTGTCTTGGCAATTACTCTTTTTCCATCTGTCCTTAAACCAGCAGCAATTAATCTGGTTACTGATGATTTACCTCGTGAACCATTTACCCAGATGCGAATGGGAATAGATTTTAGTCTTTTTTGATGATTTAATTTCTCGATTCGGTGAAAGATGATATATATAATCAACAAGATCAGTACCGCATATAAACCAGCAGGCGCTAACATAATCAATTATTATAGGCATTTTTATCAATTTGTCAATTATATATTTGTAAGAAGGATAAACATTTTCTTGGAAAAATTGTCAAAATAACAGTATGAGATACGATAAATTTACACAAAAAGCACAAGAGGCATTAGCTATTGCCCAGGAGATTGTTGATGAATACAATCAGCAGGAGCTGGATACTGAACATATCTTTCTGGCATTAGTTCGACAGGAAGATGGTTTGGTTCCTAAAATCCTGAAACGTCTTGATATAATGCCTGATACGATTCAACGCAGGCTTGAAGCATCACTCGAGATGCGGCCAAAGGTGTATGGTGGTGCAACAGCGCAGATGTATATTACACCGCGAACAAAAAAATTACTTTCATTAGCCCAAGTAGAAGCACAGCGAATAAAAGATGAGTATGTAGGCTGTGAGCATATTCTTTTGGCGATCGCTGAGGAGCGTGAGGGTGAGACTGCAAAGATTTTAAGAGAATTCGGCATTACTAAAGAGAAGTTGTATCAGGCTCTGCAGGTAATTCGTGGTACACAACGCGTTACTGACCAGGATGCTGAGAGTAAATATATGGTTCTTGAGCGATTTGCCCGGGATATTACTGCTCTGGCAAAACAGGGGAAACTCGACCCGGTAATTGGCAGGGATAATGAAATCAAGAGAAT
>SOIY01000287.1 GCA_004376785.1 Candidatus Stahliibacteriota bacterium
GTGTACCGCCTGGGGAGTACGCTCGCAAGGGTGAAACTCAAAGGAATTGACGGGGACCCGCACAAGCGGTGGAGGATGTGGTTCAATTCGAGGCAACGCGAAGAACCTTACCTGGGCTTGACATGCTGATAGTACTGAACCGAAAGGTGACGGATTCCACCTCTGGTGGAAAGTCAGCACAGGTGCTGCATGGCTGTCGTCAGCTCGTGCCGTGAGGTGTTAGGTTAAGTCCTGCAACGAGCGCAACCCCTGCTCTTAGTTGCCATTTTGTCTTCGGATGAAGGCACTCTAAGAGGACTGCCGCAGATAATGTGGAGGAAGGAGGGGATGATGTCAAGTCATCATGGTCTTTATGTCCAGGGCTACACACGTCCTACAGTGCTTACTACAACGGGAAGCAATACCGTAAGGTGGAGCAAATCCTTAAAGATAAGCATGGTTCGGATTGAGGGCTGCAATTCGCCCTCATGAAGAAGGAATCGCTAGTAATCGCAGATCAGCTTGCTGCGGTGAATACGTTCTCGGGTCTTGTACACACCGCCCGTCAAGCCATGGAAGTTCACAATACCTGAAGTCTCTCTTTAGAGGGCCCAAGGTAGGGTGGATGACTGGGGCTAAGTCGTAACAAGGTAGCCGTACGGGAACGTGCGGCTGGATCACCTCCTTTCAAAGAGAAAACCTGATCTGGTACCCTGGACTTTTCATTTTAAATTTAAAAATGTAAAATGCAAATTTATTAATAATTGAATCATTTAGTTATTCAGTAAAGCGTATCGACACTGTGGAAATAATTGCTGTCTCCGTTTCACCCATACTCCGAGTCACCGTTTCTTATCATTTCTTCTTGACAAATATGAGAATTTATATATAATCATAAACTATGGTTAAGATAAGACTAACAAGAAGAGGCAGGAAAAAAATCCCATTTTATCGAATTGTGGTGATAGATTCGAAAAAGGCAAGAGATGCTAATTACATAGAAAAAGTGGGCCATTACGATCCTAGAAGTAAAGAATTAAAAATAAACCTGGATCGCATTGAGTATTGGATTTCCAAAGGAGCTCAACCTACCAATACTGTGGCTAAATTAATCGCAAAAGAAGGAGGTTAATCATGAAGGAGCTTATAGAGCACATTGTAAAAGCATTAGTTGATAGTCCGGATAAAGTTGCAGTAAACGAAATCGCTGGCGAAAAAAGCATCATATTTGAGCTTAGAGTCGGTGAAGGTGACTTGGGTAAAGTAATTGGCAAGGAAGGTCGAACAGCAAAAGCAATCAGAACAATTGTTACCGCCGCAGCAATGAAACAAGGAAAGCGCACCGTATTAGAGATAATCGAATAATGACAACTATCATCTTTTGCCTTTTTCAAACTTCTGTTCTTACTACTCATAAAAACCATACAAGAAAAAAATCTGTGTAATCCGTGTATTAATCTGTGTGCACCCCGTTAAATAGGAGCATAATAAATAATGATGAAGAAAACAAATGTAACGATAGAAAACGGAACGGGCGCGCTAAAAGGGTGTATTATTTAACAGGATAAATCCGTGTAATGAAGTTTGATATAATCTCTGTCTTCCCACAATTTTTTCATAGTCCTTTATCCTTTGGCATATTGCGCATTGCGCAGGAAAAAGGAATTATAGAAGTTGCTATTACCAATCCAAGAGATTTCACTCAGGATGGCGTTGTTGATGATTATCAATTTGGAGGTGGGGCAGGGATGGTAATGAAACCCGAACCGATTGTCAAGGCAATTAACCATGTCAAAACAAAAAATACTTGCTTAATAAACCTCACTCCAAAGGGGAAAAGACTAACCCAAAATACTGTTAAAGAATTGGTAAAAAATGAACATACTATTATTATATGTGGTAGATACAAAGGAATCGACGAAAGGGTGAACAGTATATTTAAACCGCAACAAATCTCCATTGGCGACTATGTGCTGTCTGGTGGAGAAACGGGTGCTTTAGTATTGATTGAATCAATAACCAGATTATTACCTGGCGCTTTAGGAAATAGAGATTCTGCTAATTCTGATTCGTTCCAAGAATATTTATTAGAATCGCCAATATATACGAGGCCAAACATATATAAAAAACTTAAGGTCCCACAAATCCTAAGATGTGGCAATCATGGCCTGGTGGCTCGGTGGCGCAGGAAACAGTCTTTAGAAAAGACACTACGCCAGAGACCTGATTTATTAACGTCAGAAACGTTTGCAAAAACTGACTTAGCTATTCTAATGGAGGTGCTTAATGGCAAAAATTCCTGATATTAAACCAGGGGATTTAGTTAAGGTTTACGCTAAAATCAAGGAAGGCAATAAAGAACGCATTACACCGTTCCAGGGTATTGTTATTCAGATAAGGGGAAGTAATCTAAGTAAAACATTCACAGTGAGAAAAATTTCTGCTGGTATTGGTGTTGAACGTATATTTCCGCTTCATTCTCCGATGATACAAAAGATTGAAATCAAGAAAAAAGGGAAGGTAAGAAGGGCAAAATTGAACTACCTGAGGCAGCGTAAAGGAAGAAAACTGAAGATAAAAGAATTATCACAAAAGCCTGAAAAGATAAAGGAACAAGTGAGCGAAAAATCCGAAAAACAGGAAAAGACTACACCTGAGATACCCAAGAAAGAAAAATCCGAGAAGCAGGAAAAGACTAAACCTGAAGAGAAAAAGCAAGAAATACCTGAGGAGCAAAAGATTAAAAAATCCAAGGAAAATAAGGGTGAAGGCGCTCCCAGACAAAAAACTGTGGAAAAAACATAATCTGCTCGCTGGCGTTGATGAAGCGGGAAGAGGACCACTCGCGGGTCCTGTTGTTGCTTCTGCTGTAATATTACCCAAAAATTTTTATCATCCTGAAATTGACGACTCAAAAAAACTCTCAGTAGTAAAGAGAGAAAAACTTTATAAAATCATTACAAAAGTTGCATTATCCTATTCCTTTGGCATTGTTGAACCATCTATTATAGATAAAATCAATATTCTAAATGCCACGAAATTGGCAATGCAGGAAGCTATAAATAGTTTGAATCCTAAACCAGAAATAATTTTAATAGACGCCCTGAAGATTGCGGATATTCCGTATCAGCAGATTGCACTTATAAAAGGTGATACATTAAGCCTTTCAATTGCTTCTGCTTCAATCCTGGCTAAGGTAAGGCGGGATGCAATAATGTTAGAATATCATAAAGTGTACCCGCGCTATCAATTCAATAAACACAAAGGATATCCAACCAAACTTCATCGTCAGTGTATTAAGGAACACGGGCCATGTCCAATCCACCGCAGGACATT
>SOIY01000226.1 GCA_004376785.1 Candidatus Stahliibacteriota bacterium
TATGTAATTATGCAGCTTACTCCTCTTCTTGAACAGTATCAAAAAATAAAAAATAAACATAAGAGTGTCTTGCTCCTTTTCCGTGTTGGAGATTTTTATGAATTCTATTATGATGATGCAAAACTTGCCAGTTCATGCCTGGGTATTACACTTACATCAAAGACCTTACAAAAGGGTGTGAAAGTTCCCCTTGCCGGGATTCCAATAAAGGCGAGCGAAAATTATATTGCAAAATTAGTAAAACATGGTTTAAAAATTGCCATATGTGAACAACTTGAGCCAGCAAGTAAAGGTAAAAAATTAGTTGCACGAGATGTGGTTGAAATTATTACTCCGGGAACGATTTTGAGGCCTTCACTACTCGATGAGAAAAAATCACTTTTTTTAGCCGCCTGTCTGCCTGATGAGAATAATGTTGGTGTTGCTTTTTGCGATGTAACGAGTGGTGAATTTTCCTGTGGTGAGATTGATGCAGAGCAACTTCAGGAGATACTTTTAAGAAAAGAGGCAAAAGAAATTATTGTACCTGAGGGAATAGATTTCAAAATAGACCTTCCATTGACAAAACTTGATGGTTATCATTTTATTCATGAAATTGCGTATAAAAAAATTGTTGACCATTTCAAAGTAGTTGCTCTTGACGGCTTTGGTATTGAAGGCAGGAAACTTGCAATAGGCGCAGCCGGAGCACTTCTCTATTATCTGTTTGAAACCCAAAAGACTTCATTGTCTCACATCAACAAAATCACCTTATTCGAAGCAGAAAATGCATTGTATTTGGATTTTGCTACGCGAAAAAATATGGAAATATTTGAAAATATACGAGGTGAGGATACCGGAACTCTTCTCTGGGTAGTGGATAACTGTCTGACACCGTTTGGAAAGAGACGAGTGCGTCGCGAATTGCTTGAACCACTTATTCATATTAATCTAATTGAAGAGAGGTTGGATGGTGTAAATGAGTTGAAGAATAAGGAGTTTCTGAGACAGGAATTAAGAGAAGTTCTGAAATCGATTCGCGATGTTGAACGGATCACGGTACGGCTTGCATGCCAAAGAATATTACCCAGGGAAATGAGGGCTCTGAAAGAATCCTTAGAATTATATCCAAAGGTAAAGGATTTGATCGAAGAATGTGAAAGTGATGTTGTTTGCAACATTTGTAATAATATTGGAAATTTCAATGAAATCGTGCAGATAATTGATAAAGCAATTGTGCAGAACCCGCCCTCAATAATGGATCAAGGTGGTATAATAAGAAAAGATTATTCCAAAGAACTTGATGAATTACGAGAGATTGCATTAGGTGGGAAGAATTGGTTATTGCAATTAGAACAGCGTGAAAAAGAAAAAACAGGAATTTCCTCTTTGAAAATAGCGTATAACTCTGTTTTTGGATACTATATTGAGGTAACAAAGCCGAATCTTCATCTTGTTCCAGAGAGCTATATCAGAAAACAAACTCTTTCGAATAAAGAAAGGTTTTATACACCTGAACTAAAGGAGTTTGAGCAAAAAATTCTTGGAGCAGAAGAGAAAATAAAAATCCTTGAATATGAGCTCTATGTTGCAGTAAGAGAGGAAATCGCAAAGAGTGCAGATTCAATTCTTGAGACAACAAGAGCAATATCTATGCTGGATCTTATTCAGGGTTTTGCTCAAAATGCAGTAATCAATAATTATTCAAAACCTATCGTTAATAATAGTAACAAAATAATTATTACTGAAGGCCGTCATCCTGTGGTTGAAAGAATACTGGAAAAGGGGTCTTATATACCGAATGATGTCATTGTGGATAGAGATGCTAATCAGATTTTGATTATTACAGGTCCTAATATGGCAGGAAAGTCGACCTATTTGCGTCAGGTCGCCCTGATAACAATCATGGCACAGATTGGCAGTTTTGTACCGGCAAAAGAGGCAAAGATTGGCATTGTCGATAAAATCTTTACTCGAATTGGTGCGAGTGACGACATATCAAGGGGTGTAAGTACATTCCTTGCCGAGATGATGGAGACTGCAAATATCTTGAATAATGTAAGTGAAAAAAGCCTTGTAATTCTGGATGAAGTCGGCAGAGGGACATCGACCTATGATGGACTTGCTCTGGCATGGGCTGTTGTTGAATATCTGCATAACAACAAAAAGCCAAGAACTCTTTTTGCCACACATTTTCATGAACTAACCAGGATTGATGATTTCCTGAAGGGAGTTAAGAATTATAATTTCCTTGTTAAAGAATGGGGTGACGAAATAATATTTTTGCGCAAGGTCAGCTCTGGTCCGAGTGACCAGTCCTATGGCATTCAGGTGGCAAGGCTCGCTGGCCTTCCTGAATCGGTTGTCAAAAGAGCAAAGCAGGTTTTAACGAATTTTGAACAAGGTGAGGTTTTCAGTGTTAGGAGATTGAAAAAGACCAAATTGACCCAGCAGAATTTATTTATTGATAAATAAACATCGAGATTTTGGTAAAAAGTGCCGAAATTTCATTGAAATAAGGCAAAAAAAGAGGATTTTAATGATTTATCTCTTGACGTTGTGTTTTTTTTGATTATAATAAACTAAGAACGAACTAAATTGTCTAAATTATAGTAACATTTCCCCTCCCGGTCGCGACCTGCGGGTCGCGGCCGGGATTTTTTGTAAAGATTATCCTACCCCGAGCTTAATTACTTTTTTATTCTTCTTTTTTATGGCATTTCTTGTATCAATAATCAATTGAGAATTTTTTATAATAAAGTCATAGTTATAAGCAGAATGGTCAGTGAGTATTACGGCAGCATCATATTTTTTAAGTTCTTTTGAAGTTAATCGCACTGATTTGATTTTTGTGTTGTCGATTAACATTTCTGGAACATGAAGGTCATTATATTTTACTAATCTAACCCTGGGTTTGATTATTTTATACACCTTTATTGCTGGTGAATCCCTCAGATCAGAAATATCTTTTTTAAATGCCATGCCGAGGAGAAGAACCTTTGCCTTACTCGGGCAGACACCTGATTTACTCAATGCATTAATAATTTTGCTTACAACAAAATAGGGCATGTCTTCATTAATTCGGGCTGATAGTTCAATGAACACAGTATGAAAATCATACTCTCTTGCTTTCCACGATAGATAATAAGGATCTATTGGTATACAGTGTCCGCCAACACCCGGTCCCGGGTAGAACGGCATATAGCCAAAAGGTTTACTTTTTGCCGCTTCAATAACCTCCCATATATCAATACCGCCCATTCTTTCGCAAAGCTGGGCAAATTCATTTACCAATGCAATATTTACATTTCTGAAAGTATTCTCGAGTATTTTTGTCATCTCGGCTACTTTTGGTGATGATACAGGATATACTTCACTAACAAACTGGCTGTAGAATAATGTTGCTAATTCTGTACATTTTTTTGTAACTCCGCCAATAACAGTGGGAGTATTGACAACACCAAATCTTTTGTTACCTGGGTCGATCCTTTCCGGACAGAAAGCAAGGTAAAAATCTTGACCTACTTTAAGCCCGGTTTCACCCAATATCGGTAATATCACTTTTTCCGTTGTTTCAGGATAAGTCGTGCTTTTTAAGATAACAAGCTGTCCTTTTCTCAATGTTTTTGCAATTTCCCTGGTGCTGTTAATGACCGGTTTTAGATCAGGTTCTTTGTTTTCATCAACAGGTGTTGGAACACAGATAAGGATAATATCACATGCTTTCAATTGTTTTAAATCAGTTGTTGCTTTTATTTTCTTGTTTTTGGTAAGTTTTCGTAACACAGATGATTCAACATCATTTATAGCGGAAATGCCGTTATTTACTTGTGCCACTCTTTTTTTATTGATATCAAATCCAATGACTTCAGCGCCTTTATCTGCGATTTCTACTGCCAAAGGGAGTCCGACATAGCCAAGTCCAATTATGCCAACTTTTATTTTTTTTCTTTTAATTAATGTTTTCAACATACAATTCTCCTTTATAATTTAAGTGGATGTATTATACTTTATTTTTTAATTTAATCAAGAGGCAGTGTATCCATCGTTGACAAAACAAAAATTATGTTTAAAATAAAGTGTGGAACAAACACAGGTAATGGAATTTGCAAAAGAGATGGCAGTTGGTTTTAAGGCAGCAAAATCCTACCCTCCAGGACACCCGGTTATGGAAAAGTTTGTAAATAACACAATGGCGAAGATAGCTCAATTTCTTACTGAGCTACCTGAATTTTCAATGTATTTTTTTGAAAAGACAATAATATTCCAGGATCTGAGGATTGATGTGGTTAAAAATCCAGCAGTTTTATCTTTGCTTGAAACCTTAAGAAAAAATGAAATAAATAGCCTCACGTTTAATGTCGGTATACAGGTGGAGGATATAAAGAACCTTTATGAAGTGATCAGCACGCCCAAATTAAAGGTAAAACAGTATGGTGATGCTGCTGCAATGTTGAGGTCCAAAGGGACCGAGAAGGTAAAAATAAATGCAATAAAATTTGGTGTCCAGACAGGGACTACAAATACAACAAAGATAGAGCCAGAAAATGGCTATACTGGAATTCTTGAAAGCATTAAAAAGCTTGAGGATTTGGTGGGAAAAGGTATTTCAATGCTTGATATGAAAAATAAGCTTGAAACAATGACAAAGGATATTGAAGAGATTCCAGAAGATGCCTGGCAACCTTATAGTGAATCAGTGGCAAAAATATTAGAAAATCTACCGAGTGACCACCGGATTGAAATATTGCAGGGAATTGAGTTAAGGCCATTTGTTCTAAAATTATTTTCAAACCTTAGCGACGAAACCCTGGTGAAATTAATTGTTACCATGACAGAACATCAAAAAAAGGGCGAGGTTAAGAATGTTCTCAATGTGCTTGGTAAAAATAAATTTTCAAATATAATGCCGACATTAAAAGAAAAAATTCCTGATCTTTATGAATACCTTGCCCGGATTGGGTTACTTTTGAGCGAAAAGATGTCATCGACCATTTCCAAAGATGATCTGCGTATATCGATTAGACCATATTATAATATGCTTGATTCACAGAACACCCAGATTAGAGAAGAAGGGCTGAGGTCATTAATTACCCTTGCTGATCGTTTTACTGGACAAAAAAATTATGAACTGGTAAAGGAAATTGTTTCGAGAATATCTTTGGCAATTGCTCAGGAATCCGTTAATGAAGTCATTTTTAATTTAATTGATGATTTAATTAGACTTTATCAAACTAGTAAAGCTCATAATCAAGACAAACTCTGTCTATCCATTTTAGAGCCTTTTAGAAAAATCGTAGGCAGGGGCGAGCTTTCACAAACACACAAGAAGAAGATCATTAAATTCTTTAGTGAAACTGGTAATCCAGTAGTTTTGCCAATGCTCTTTTCATTTTTACGGGAAAGCGACATCTATCCTGATGTTCGGGCCGCAATCGTAAAATTCGGTAATGATGCAGTAACTGAGGCGCTTTTAATGCTAAAGGATGCAGAAGATTATTCTCTGAGAATGAAGCTTATTGATATTATAAAAAATATTGGAGAATATGGTATCAAGGCATTAGTTGATAATCTTGGCATCTCTGAATGGTATTTGAGAAGGAATATTATTTTAATTTTAGGTGAAATCGGTGACAAAAGTGTAATTGATCATATGGTTCCCTTATTAGAAGATAAAGAAGATCGGGTCAGGCTTGAATTAGTAAAGGCATTCGCGAAATTAGAGTATGAAAAAGGACTTATAAAAGCCTTAAATGATTCGTCTGTAGAGGTGAAAGCTGAGGCACTAAGGGGATTAAGAAAGAAAATCAGTGTTGAAACAGTACAGGAGCTGCTTTCTTTGTTCAAAAAGAAAGGTGATGCCATACACATTGAACTTTTGAAGATCATCGCCGAAAAGAAGATTACAAAAGCCGCCGAATCTATTGCAGAATTTTTACAGTCGTTAGAATTAAGAGATGATTCTACGGCACAGAGCTTAAAGGAGTTAGGGGTTACTACATTATATAAATTAGATGCTGATAACACCAAAATACTTCTTAAAGGCTTCACGCTTTCGAAGGATAAAATGTTGGCGAATTTAGCTGTTGCAGCATTAAAAAGAGTCACCTGATGTGCCAAACATTCCATAGACGGACAAATTCCAAAAGTCTTTGTGTACTCTGCGTTTATTCTGTGCCCTCTGTGTTACAATGATTGCGGTAATTGATTTTGGTTCTCAATACACCCAGTTAATTGCACGTCGGGTAAGGGAATGTCATGTATATTCTGAAATCTTCAGTTGTTACACAGATATTAATGATATTGATAAAAAACATCTTGAAGGTCTGATTCTTTCTGGAGGTCCGGGTAGTGTTTATCATACCCGAGCAAAATCCTTTAAACATTTTTTTAATCTCAATGTACCTGTTTTGGGCATATGCTATGGTTTACATCTCGCTGCAGAGATACTTGGTGGCAAGGTGAGATATAGTAAAAAAAGGGAGTATGGTCATGCGTGTATATCTGTGAGGACAAGCTCCATCTTTTCAAAATGTCCAAAAAGATTTAATGTTTGGATGAGTCACGGCGATTCGGTCGTGAAACTCCCTCGTGGTGCAAGGATTATTGCATGGACCGAGACAACACCTATTGCTGCATTTCAACTGGGATCTGTATATGGTCTGCAATTTCATCCTGAGGTTCACCATACACAATTTGGTCTTAAGATAATAAATAATTTTCTAAACAATACATGTAAGGTTAAAAGAACCTGGACCATGAACAGATTTGTGCAAGATGAGGTCAGGAGAATAAGAAAAATCGTTGGAAATGATAAGGTGATGTGTGCTGTCAGTGGCGGTATAGATTCAACAGTAGCTGCGGCGCTAACCACCAAAGCAATAGGGGATAATCTTATTGGTGTTTTCGTGGATAACGGTCTATTGAGAATGGATGAAAAAGAAGAGGTTCGTAGTATTGTAAGTCCCCGCATCAATCTTAGGATAGTCAATGCCAAAAAGAGATTTCTTTCAAGATTATTGAATGTGAAGAATCCAGAGAGGAAACGGAAGATCATTGGTTATGAATTTATAAAGATATTTGAATCTGAGGCTAAAAAGATTAGGAATGTAAAATATCTTGTTCAAGGTACATTATATCCTGATGTTATTGAATCAGGTGAAGGTGTTGGTCCATCTGCAATTATAAAGAGTCATCATAATGTCGGTGGTCTGCCCAAAAGAATGAGATTGAAGATTATCGAACCATTAAGATTATTGTTTAAGGATGAGGTGAGAAAAATAGCACGGGTGCTTAAGTTGCCGTCTTCATTTATAGAACGAAAACCATTTCCCGGACCTGGTCTTGCTGTAAGAATTGTAGGTTCGGTGACAGAAAAAAGGTTGACGCTCTTAAGACAGGCAGATAAAATTTTATTACAAGAGGCTCGCAACATAAAAAAGTACAAAGATATCTGGCAGATATTTGCAGTACTTTTGCCCTTAGGAAGTGTCGGTGTAATGGGTGATAAGCGAACTTATGATTCGGTATGCGCTATTAGGGCGGTTTGTAGTGAAGATGGCATGACCGCAGATTGGGTAAGGCTTCCCCAGGATTTTCTCAGCAGAGTGTCCAGGAGAATAACTAATGAAGTAAGGGGTATTAATCGTGTTGTTTACGATATAACCTCTAAACCACCATCAACAATAGAATGGGAATAAAGATTTTTTATATTTTATCAATTATCTATGGTGTTATTAGCGGTTTTGGGTTTTTAAAGAGGGCATTACCTGTACATTTCCTATATACCTTTACAGTGATCATTGTGCTCTACTATGCATATTACACATATAAGAAAAAAATTGCATTTTTCAATACTATTATCGCTGGTATTATTGTCAACATATCTGTTCAATTGACAGGAGGCATCAGTTCACCTTTGTTTCTTGCTTATCCGGTGATCTTGCCTATTATTGGTTACAAGGAGAAATCTGAAAACTACTGGATTATTGCTCTTTGTTTGTTCGGTGCCGAGGTTATGTCTTCTGTATTTAATCACAATATTTTAATTCTGCCTCTTGCTATTTTTGCTGCAGCGATTGTAATATTTGGCGTCATTATTGAAAAGCATATGGAGAACGAGGCATTTCTTAAGAAGTCTCTTATAAAATATGAATCGCGTGATAAATTCTTTAGTCCAGCAGATTTTGAAATCAAGGCAATAATCACATCTGTAAGTGATATAGATAAACATCCGGGTATTGAAAGGCCGCTCCTCTTCTATGTGAAGTTAATACACAATATGTTTAATGGGTATACAACAGCTATCTTTTCCTGTTATAATAATTATCTTACCCTTATTCAGGGTTTTTCACATTCAGAATTATTCAATCCTGAGACTGTTGTTGATCTTAAATCAGGTATTTACCGGCAGATTATATCTTCAGGCAAGCCAGTATTAATAAAGGAATTCGTGCAAAATCCCGAGGAACTCGGGTATTACAAAGGTGAAATTAAGATTGCTTCAGTAATGATTGCGCCTGTACTCCTTGCCAACAAAATTGAAGGAGTACTCATAATCGATAAAAAAGCAGGGCAATTTAGTGACACAGATAAAGAAAAATTCGTTGAGGCAGCCAAATCTGCAGGTTTTCTTATAGCCATGCTTAGACTATATGAACAGAAGAGCGACGAGGCTAAATATCTTAGATTTATCGCGGATCACGTTGAGGAATTACATACAGAATTGGAATTGCAGAAAATCTTATCAGATGCCGTACAGTCGTTCAGAACTGTAATGGAATGTAATGACGTTAGTATTGCCGCAGTCGATGAATTGAATAATATTGGCGAAGTCCTGGAATCGACCAATATTAAAGAACACAGAAAATTCTCCCTGGATGATGGTCTGGTGGGTTCTATTGCACGGCACAAGAAGTTCATTATTAAAGAAGATCTTAGTAAAGGTGATTTTGTAGTATTTAAAAAAGGTGTAAAGACTAAAAATCTTTCTTTTGTTGGCGTTCCCATACAACAGGATGATGAACTGCTCGGCGTTATCTGGTTTGAGGATCATCAAACAAAAAAATTTAATGAAGACAGTGCAAGAGTACTGAATATATTGGCTTCACAATTATCATTTGCCTGGCAGCGAGCAAATTTACACAATCGAGTGAAAGAATTGAGTATAAAAGATGGTCTTACCGGACTGTACAATCACGTATATTTTCAGAAATCTCTTGAAGAGGAAATTAGTAAAGGCAAAGAACTCGTATTACTATTTTTTGATATTGATCATTTTAAGAAAATCAATGATACGTATGGACACCAGGCTGGTGATAGAGTATTGGAGTTTCTGGGCAAGCTCATACAGAAAACCGGAATTGCCTGCCGGTATGGTGGTGAGGAATTTGCTATAATTCTTCCTAAACACACTCTTAAAAAGGGCCTTAGGATTGCGTCTTCGCTTAAAGATCACCTTTTAAAATCGGAGATAAAGTTCAACCAGGCGAAGATAAAAATTACCGTGAGCATTGGTGTTGCCCATTATCCTACAGATGCAAAGACAAGAGTTGAATTGATTGAAAAAGCTGATAGGGCAGTATACAAAGGCAAATATCTTGGTAGAGATCGAATTGTTATTGCGCAAACCATGGAAAGGTCAGGAGAGCACGATAGGTCAGGGGATTAGGAGGCTAGGGGATCAGGGGACAAGAAAGCCAAATTACAAAATCCAAATGTCAAATCAATGCCAAAATTTCAATGATAAATTTAAAAAATATAGTTGTGTGAATTATATTAGCAATAAAAGACGTGGAAAGCTATGAGTTTTGGAATTGCTTTGGGTGGTGGTGGAGCCAAAGGTTTAGCCCATATCGGGATTCTTGAAGTCCTTGAAGAGAATGGCATAAAGCCAAAATTTGTTGCCGGTACATCGATTGGTTCACTAATCGGTGCTATATACTGTTTGAATGGTTCAACAAAGCACCTGAAACAAAAAGCAAAACAAATGATTAAATCAGAAGAATTTAAGAATTTTGGATTGGATGAATTTTATGCTGATGATGACGATAATATCTTTGAGAGATTTAAGAAAGAGGTATTTGAGAAATTCTACTTTGGCAGGTTGTTTTTCAAAAAATCCCACATTAAAACTGAGGCAGCTAAGAAATTATTTAATGACCTGTTTAATAATAAAACCTTTAGCGATTTAAAAATTCCTTTCACCTGTAATGCCTTAGATATTAAGTCGGGTGAGGAAATTGTATTTACAAAAGGACCAATTAAAGAGGCTGTCTGGGCAAGTTGCGCAATTCCAGGTATATTTCCTCCTTTTATTAAGGGTGAAAAAACTCTTGTTGACGGCGGCGTGATAGATAACACGCCCGTAGAGATAGTAAAGAATCTTGGTGCTAAAATAGTCTTGGCTTCTTATCTTGGCAACCGACCTGAATTTAGTGATGAGCCAGATACAGGTTTTCGAATAAATCAACGTGCCCAGTCTTTTGTGAGGTATTATCTTGACCAGAAGATTCTTGCTCTTGCCGATTTAGTTTTAACCCCAGATATAAGCAAATTCCATTGGGCAGATTTTTCTCCAATTGAGGAATTAGTACAGGTGGGCAGGGAAGCAGCTATAAAAAATATAAAAAAGAT
>SOIY01000079.1 GCA_004376785.1 Candidatus Stahliibacteriota bacterium
AACATAGTCGAAGATTTGGACGATTACAATGACATAGTGACTTAATGACCTAATGACATCTCCGATCTAAATGAATGTCTTGATTTCTCATGTGATTCGATTAAAATAATCCATGTATATTAAGCATTTAAAGGATTGTCCTGAGTTTATTGCCGGTGATAATTCTCATCTGCGCGAAATACTGAATCCCGGAAAAGAAAAAGTAAAGATTAATTACAGTCTTGCCTGGGCAATGGTTAAACCTGAAGAAAAAACATCACCCCATAAACTAAAAAATAGTGAAGTCTATTATATAATAAAAGGCACTGGTATAATGTATATAAATAATGAAGAAAAATCGGTCAAAGAAAATGATACAATATACATCCCTCCAGATGCAGTTCAATTCATAGAAAATACCGGTAAACAAAATCTCGAATTCTTGTGTATTGTTGATCCAGCATGGAAACTTGACATAGAACAAATACTACAAAAGATAAACAGAAAAAAAATAATCCCTTAATTCTTGTCAGCAATTAAATTTTTTCAATCTGTGTGTATTGATCAGTTGTGCCTATTTTTTCTACAAAACATTGGTATAAACATCGGTACTTCATTCATATATTTTTCATATTGAATACCGAGTTTATCAATTAATAACTTTTCTTCATATCGTGAAATGAAGTAATAAAATATAATAATGATAATCCATATACAGAATGCCACAACAGACAAAGAAATAATAATAAATCCAAAATACAATAATATGGAACCTAAATAGATCGGATGGCGCACAATTGAAAATACACCAGATTTTATAACTACTAACTCTTCTCTTTTTTCACCAAAAACAGTTTTAAGACCAAACCGAGCTAAAACAAACGAAAAAATAAAAAAAGGTAGTGAAAAAATTATTCTAAGATAAAATGGAATAAGTTCTGCTGAGAACACTGAAAAATGTAGAATTAACTTATCAACTAACAAACCCGTAATAAAAAGTATAAGTAGTATTATCTGTCCTATGTCACTTATTGAATGTTCTCCGGCAAGATCTTTTCGATGTTCATACGATTTCTGTTTATAACCTTTTCTTTCACCCATTATCTATTACCTCAACAAAGAATAATTTTCTGAACTCTGATTATTGAATTCATTTTTTCGAGCCTCAGTGTCAAAATATAATCTTATTTGAAACAAACTCTTTTATTTTCTTAGCAATTACAAAAGACTCTTTGGCTTCTTCCAACGTTGGTTCAAACCGTTCCTCCGGGTAACGAACTTCAACAGCATAATCAGTGAGTTTATCTGCTTCTTCTTTCAATACAGAAATTTCACTATCTTTATTTTCACATTTTGTAACCAATTCTCCAATTTCATGAGTCTTCGTAAAAGAAATGCCAAGAAAAACAAGATATGCTTTTAAGTACTTTTCAACAGCCTGTTGACAATGGAAACAAATGCTTTCTGTCACGGCATCGGAAAATGATAATTCATGCTTTGCACTGAGCAAATCTTTTTCTGCTTTAGCCATCCAATTATCTATTAGTTCTCTCTTTGTTTTCATATAAAATCTTTCCCTTTTTTACTATATTTGTGATAAACGCCTCTTTTACTCCTGCCCAATCATCAATTTCCTTCTGAGTATAAACAACAATGTCTTTAGGGACATCAGTAATTCCCCACAAATGTTTTCTAATTTCCCTTGCCCTCTTGTATCTTGGTAAATTGCTGTCTTTTACAACTAACAAATCTAAATCACTATCTTTACTGGGATGATCACAGGCATACGAACCAAAAAGAATAACCTTATCTGGTTTATACTTATCTACTATTATCTTAAGTATCTTTTCTATTTGTTTTTGTGTAATCATTTTTTCACCTCTAGGACCAATTTCTCCAATTTAGGATTATATCTACATTATAGAGAAGCAACCCTATTGTTCTAACAAACCCTCCTTTCTGAACTCTGATTGAGCATATGGGATCAAATCTCGAAACTTGACAATTCCTTAAGCTTTGCCTCAGTTTTCTCATAACTCGCACTAACCCGCTTATCACACAGTATCCCCATTACCACATGCTGCCTCATCATATTCTTCTAATAAAGTATCAATGAGTTCTTTAACAGAGATGATTTTATCTACGCGATAAGCATCAGCTCCTGCAAAAGCAAATCCTTCTTCAAGGTTTCCTTTTTGGGCATTAGTCAGTGCAAGCGCAATACAGTATGGTACTTTTCTGAATTCACAAGTTTTCAAACATTTCCAAGGGCATTTAAATGGTTTTCTAATTCCCATAGAAACATCTTTAAGATATTGATTTCTTATCGCTCTCCCCGGCATTCCAACAGGACTATTAATTGTAATAATATCTTCTTTTTTACACTTTATATATGCCTTTTTAAATTCTATAGAAGCATCACACTCATGAGTTGCAACAAATCTGGTTGCCATCTGCACTCCGTGAGCTCCTAATTGCATAACTTTGTAAATATCCTCACCAGTATATATACCTCCCGCAGCGATTATTGGAATATTTTTACTGAACTGTTGCTCAAAGGGTTTTATTGCATTGACAACATCAGATAGTATCTTCTCCAGCGTATAATCAGGATTATTTATCTGTTCTTTCTTAAAACCGAGATGCCCACCTGCTAATGGACCTTCAACAACTACGGCATCGGGAATATAATTATAGTTTTTCGCCCAATACCTGAATATGATGTTCATAGCCCTTGCAGAAGATACTATGGGAACAAACTTAGTTGCAATCTCTCCCAATCTATCCGGTGGTAATACTTTTGGGAGCCTTAACAGAAGTCCTGCGCCAATGAAAATCAAATCTACCCCTTCGTCTATAGAAATCATAATAAGATCGTCACAATCTGTAAGAGCCACCATTATATTTACCCCAATAATCCCATCGGTCATTTTCTTTGCTTTTCTTATTTCTCTAGTCAACGCTTTCTTTTCCATCTCTTTATAATTCCCGGCTTCGTCAGGTTCAAGCATACCGATACCAGAAGCACCAATAACTCCAATAGCACCCAATTTTGCAACAGCTGAGGCTAAACCCGCCAAAGAAATGCCAACGCTCATTCCTCCTTGAATGATTGGCATTTTAGCCTCAAGTTCACCTATTCTTAATTTTGGCATCTTTATTGAATTCATAACTTATCTACCTTCATTTATATATATTGTTACGCCTATCGTTCATATCCGAACTAATTCGGATATCCTCCTGATATGACGGCATATCTGTTCTACTTACAGATATACGAAGCTCGCACGTTCGAATTATGGAAATCACAATCATCAGGTTCATAATCTATAA
>SOIY01000307.1 GCA_004376785.1 Candidatus Stahliibacteriota bacterium
GTCACCTCTAAACCATTTTTTTTAAAAAATCCCTGATCTTCAGCAACATAAACAAGGGCTCCAGTAAGATACGCAGCTGCTGCTATAGTAATTTTCTCAACCGGTTCGGTGTATCTTTCCGGCCATCCTTGGGTACAACCCGCTACAGCCATAGCCACCATGACAGTGACCACCACAGCCTCGGCGATAATCCCAATTAATGCTTTTTTAGTCATAGTTTTGCTCCTTTCTTAAGTAATTACTTAATAAATGGTAACCGCCTCCGGTTTCACCTCTTCTAAAGCGTCAATGTAAATATAATCAAGATAATTTGGAACTTCTGTTGCGTCTACTAGATTATTGTCAATTGCCCATCGGGCTTCGTCTTCTAAGGTTATTATTATGGCTTGGTCCAGTATCAACTGAAATTCAAAGTCATCCCAGACAGAAACTACAAGCTCTTTATCTACTTTTAACCGTTGGGAGACGATATCTATTGCTTCCTCTTTATTTTTTTGGATGAATTCTTCTGCCTTTTCAATTGCTTTCAAGAATCTCTTTAAGGTTTCTGGATTATTTTCCATAAAATTCCGGTTAGGTACAAAATAAAAATCTTCCCGAAAAATCTTGGCACCTCCTCTAGGCTGAAGAAGAACAGCGTTCTCGCCCAGTAGCTTCTTGGCGTTCCAAATATGTGGTTCCCAGGTGCTGATTGCATCTACGCGTCCGTCTACCAGCGCTTGAGGTAACTCTGATGCTTCTATATCAATGGTCTCAATCTCAGAAAGCATAAGGCCACTATGAGTCAAAAACAAACCTAGGAAAAAGTGTCCGGTCGAGCCCTTGGTTATTCCCACTATTTTGCCTTTTAAATCTGAAGGACTTTTTATCCCTTTATCCTGCCTGGCAAGTATTTTGACATCATTATCAGAATAAACCATGGCTGCCATAATAACGTAATCATTCCTATCAAAGCTGTTGAACATAACCGGTGTCTGAGCCACAGTGACCATATCGAGGTTCCCTTCATTCAACATTGTTGTCAGAGCAGTCCTTCCAGAACCAAACTCTTTTATTCTTACATCAAGTCCTTCCTCTGGAAAATAGCCTTTATTTTCTGCCACCCAAACTGCTGATGGAAGAATGCTGGTTTCTACTCCAAAAGTTATTTTCTCAAGCGGTTCAGGTGGCTTCTCAATGCCAGCACAGCCAGCTCCTATTACAGCCGCCACAAGTATGGCTACGGTAACGACTATGGATATTGTCCTTTTCATCTTGTCTACCTCCTAAAAATACGCAGCGATTTCACCAAACTTGGAGTGCAAAAATTAAAGATATCTCTTTAAGTTCAATAAAAATTAAATTCCTTTTCCTTGAATAATTTGATACAGACATCTACAACTTCAGGATCATAGAGGATACCTTTGTTTTTGGTGATTTCTTCCAATTCTTTATGGGGTAAGTTGAAACGTTTTCTAATATTAAATAGGGGGATAATCTTTACGTGAAAATTTATAATGTCGTTGACAATCTTGGGAGTTTTGGGAAGGGCAGTAAATTCAACTGCCCGAATAATGTTTTCTACAGCGGAAAGGTGAAGAGCATATTTTTGGTTATCAAGAGTAAAGACAACAAGTTTAAACAATTCATTCATGTTCTATTTTCCCCCAGTTTATAAATTGGTGAAATTAATAAATCATCGTTATAAATTGTTTAGCACTTTTATTCTTTTGTCTTAAGTTTATGTTTTAAGATATGTTATATATATATTATTTTGCAAAACAATAATAATTATATTATATATTAATTATTAAATTTGTCAAAAATGGGCGAATAGGGTCTAAGGGCGCCGTGCTGTTACGATTAGAATTTAAATTCTTTCCCTTTAAAGAGTTTAAGGCACATATCTACCACTTCCGGATCATAAAGGATTCCTTTATTCTTGGAAATTTCTTCTAAGGCTTTGTCTATACCGAGAGCAGGTCGATAAGGTCGGTGAGAGGACATTGCCTCTACCACATCAGCTACACCGATTATCCTGGCTTCCAGGATAATCTCATCACCTTTTAATTTATTGGGATATCCTGAGCCATCTAATCTTTCGTGATGTTGAAGGACAATCTCTGCAACCGGCCAGGGGAATTCTATCGATTTTAATACATCATAACCTACTTGGCAATGGTCTTTAATTAAATTATATTCTATTTCGCTTAATTTGGTGGGCTTGTTTAAGATCTCTGCCGGTAGACTGATCTTTCCTATATCATGAACTAAAGAGGCTATCCTTATTCCTTCAATCTTATCCTGGGGAAGTTTCATCTCCTGGGCTATGAAAGTGGCTATTTGGGAGACATTCTTCTGATGTCCAGAGGTATAGGGGTCTCTGGTCTCGGCAATCTTGCCGATAGTATAAATAGTGTCTTCCATAGTTTTTTGTAGTTTCTGGTAACTTTGTTGGAGTTCTTTCTCCAATTGCATTTGTTTCTCTTCCAGTTCTATATTGTGGAGACCAAAGGCAATATCACTAGTTACTTCTTCTAAAAGTTCTTTCTCTTCTTGGTCAATATAGATATCAGATTCAAGTGATAAGACCAGAAATCCGAAAAGTTTACTCTTATGGGTAATGCGCATAAGTAAAGAATTTCTGCCAAGATGGAGTTTCTTTAAGGGACAGTCTCCACATTCTCGGGATCTATCCATAAACAAAAATAGATCTTTCTTAGTGAAAGCTTTTTTGATACAAGGGGAATAATCTCCCCTTAGCACCTGTGCACAGAAACGGGAGACATCTGCCCCAAGAGGGGAACCTACTACGATAGTAAAGTTCTTTTCGTCTTTCAAGAGCCCTAACCAGGCAGTATTGTAACCCCGTGCTCCTATCAAAACATTACAAATCTTTTGTAAAAGAACATCTCTGTTCTTCTCCCTTACAATTAATTGATTAACACCTCGGATGGCTCCAAGTACACTGTATAAATACTTGATACGCTTTTCGGATTCTTCCAGATCGAGCATCTTCTTCTCAAGCTTCTGGATTAAACGCTCATTGTACATTTTCATGTAAACTTTCTCTTCCAATGGTTTTTCAGTCGGTTTAATTTCTCCTTTACTATATTCATCCCATATTTTATTTACAATTTTAATAAACACATCGGGCTCCTGGGGTTTTACAATATATTCTATTGCACCAATATCCAAAGCAAGTTTTCGTGATTTTTTATCAGTGTAGGTGGCACTGTAGAATAAAACAGGTACATCTTTCAATCCTTCATCCCTTTTTAACTCCCTGCATAGTTGGAAGCCATCCATCTT
>SOIY01000072.1 GCA_004376785.1 Candidatus Stahliibacteriota bacterium
AAATTTTGGCTGAAATTGAAATTTTTACAAACTCGGTTTGAATTTATTCTCTTTTATTTCAAATGTAAATTGAGAAAGGCTATAAAGCTGCATAAGCTCCTCATAGGAAAACGTGGCATTGCAGTTCGAGCAAATATAATAACCATCCTCAGTGAGGATAAGATTGCTGTATTTTGAGGTAAAAATACAGAATGGACAGAGGACCTTATCGAATTTTGCCATAAACCATTATATATAACAACTGAATAATGTCAACCATTCTATGTAAGCAGCTCAAAAAGCCTATAGGATATAAGATAGATAGTGGATAATGTCAAATCAATCCCGCTCATCTGTGATGGACGTGGATCAATTCTAATATTTGAATAATTCCATCTTCCCATTTTTAATATAACACCAGGACATTGCTTTAGTATTATTAACACATAAAATCATTCCCTTTTTATCAATCCCAATAAGACCGCATTTACAACCATTTTTAGTTGCATAATCAATAACCTTTTTACCGGCAGTTTGAGCCGGGTAGCGCGCCATCAAAGAAACTGCACGGAACGCAATCATGTATCGCATTATCTCCTCACCATGACCAGTAGCACTGACAACTCCATTTTTGTCTGCATAAATGCCAGCTCCAATAATCGGTGTATCACCTATGCGTCCGGGCAGCCTCAGTGTTATCCCTCCTGTTGATATGCCCACACATATCAATCCATTTTTATCAATTGCCACAATACTAATTGTTTCATATAGGTCAGCTAATTTTTTAAGTTTTTTAAAATAGGCACTCTTTAAATTGTTTCGTTTCTTTTTCCATGCTCGTTCCTTTTCTTTTGTTTTTGGATTGTAGTATTTTATACCCATTAATCGGGCAAATTTGATTGCGCCCTTACCACAGAGCAAAAGATGATCTGTCTTTTCCATTACGAGTCGTGCAACATTTATTGGATTCTTTACATTCTTGATTGCTGCCACAGCTCCAAACCCAAGTTCATTTGTCATAATTGAAGCATCCATCTCTGGTTCACCTTTGAAATTCAGTGCCGAACCAGTACCAGCATTAAATACTGTGGTATTTTCAAGAATCTCAACTGCCTTTTCAACTGCATCAAGGCTCGAGCCACTCCGCATGAGAATCCCATAACCTATACTGACCGCCTTTATTAAACCATTTCTTCTTCTTTGAGGATAATTTATCCCGCCTGCACCTCCCTGTCCAATAATTGCACAATTGATTCTCTTCATCTCTGCCTTGCTATCTTGCCAATCTTTTTGAATGAACCATCCTTTAATAAAATATAATAGAGTCCTGAACCAACATCTCGGTTATTCTCATCCTTGCCATCCCAGAAAACTGTTTTATTCTCTATTTCACCAGCTTCAAATTTTTTAACCCTTCTTCCTGAAATTGAAAATATCTCAACCCAAGGATTGAGTGAATCAGGATAATCAAGGATTATATCACAAGAGGTTTGAAACGGATTGGGATTCGAATAGGGCAACGCAAAATTTTCTATAGCAACCTTGGTAATATTACTTAGATTACCTGTATTTTCATATTTGTCTTCAGGATAGACAGCATAATAATATTCTCCCCTTAACTTGTTAAATATATAAATTGTAGTATCTTCACAATATTGCCTTAAATATCTACTGTTCCTTAAGTTATAAATTGCAATATCATCAATATAACAACCCCCTCTGTTTGTAGATGCATTTGTATGATAAGAAATCTTCAATCTATAATTACCAGGCGGCAAAATAACCCGGCGCTCATGCCATCCATTTGACCTGCCATAATGAACATCCTTGAATGTCCCGTATTCAACAATTAAGGAATCAACCATATCCTCGGTATTATAATATAAATATAAATGCAATAAGCCAAAATTTTCAATGAACAAAGGATCCTGTGTTTCAAGCCAGTTTTGAAGATTACTCGCATTCCCTGAAAAAAGTGAATAACTACCTGAGTACACATTACTCCCTGATAAGGTAAAGCCATTAAGATTCCATTTATCTGTGTTTTCGCATGGATCTTCAAATACAAGTGTAGTATCTTCTGCTTCTATCACGCTGTAAGTCACTGGAGCAAGGTCATAGGATTTATTCCAGGACAGGCGAAAATCATTATTGGTACCAATATCTCCGGGCGTAATTGCTATGTTAGTCGGTCTAATATCATCTTCTCCATAAAACCAATTCAAAAACTGCAACCAGAGAGATTGGGTCCAGGTAAGGTTAATATAATAATTTAAAAGCTGTTTAAACAAACGATAATCTGGAGGAAAGTAGATTGTTAAACCTGTAGTCTTTGAAAAATTGTTTCCCCAGTAATCTGATTTTACAATTGTGTTATTATAGGCATTCACCAATTGTTCGATTTCAGTACCAGATATTATTCCATACAAACCTGTAATAAAATCTCCCATATCTATATATTCGTTATCCGGATGTGGAATAAGTCCCATTGCAGGTATTGTCTGGACATTTTCTCTTAGATCAATAATTGATTGATTCGGAGAATTTTTTACTAAGGAACTTATTAATATGCTACTACATTCTTTTAACTTATTTAACTTTTCTAAATTTATTGCTGAATAAACGACTGATTGAATATCAGTATAATTTTCTACATTGATATCAACTATGCTTTTTGCCAATTCAATTTCATTGATTCCTGGGCTCGTGCACAATTCCTCAAATATTATATCATAACGAAATCCCTGTATAGGACATATAGTTTGTGTTGCTAAGAATATCTTTGCATAATCCCTTATTTCAAATGCGACCTCAATCTGCTGCATTAAACAGGCATCAAAAGCAAGAAGATTTATCTTTTCACCTGTATAATTATATGCAGTGCTTATCGCTTTTTTAAAATCACCATTAGAAATACTCAACTGATTACCGCTTGACCAGTCACTACCAAAAGATCTTCTGGGCATAAGTGTCCAACCTGTACCATGGTCCCATAAAATGACAAAATATTTATCTGCAGGGTAAGTGAGAATACCCCATTCCAGAAAATCAGAAAGGGTCTGCCAATCGCACATATCAGTGATTCCTAAATCTTGCAGTTCATAAGAAATGCCATTACCTATAAGCAATCTGCGCGCACCAATATAAGGTTTATCCACCTGAACAAGAATAGTCACATCATCATTTGAACCGATTGATTCCATCTCTACTAAATCTGAATCAGCCCACTGGGCAAGGTCATTGTCTGCTGCCATATAAACAAGCGCAGTCCAGTCACGAGCAA
>SOIY01000032.1 GCA_004376785.1 Candidatus Stahliibacteriota bacterium
GTATAATCCCCAACCAATCTCCTAATAAAAACTGGAATTTTCCGATCAGCAAGCTCACACGAGCCATGACTGTATAACCAAATGCTGCACCAAAGCCGATCATCACAAAAACAATACCGATCCGAGAGGTCACGCCTAATACGCCCTTGTGTTCTTTGGAGAAGTAAAAATATGAAAGTGTACATAATACTCCGATAAACACAATAACTGACCAGAGAATGCCCCACGGTCCGGCATTCCATGCTGCGAAATTCGTTGAAGTTAAGATTGTTCCTTGAACCTGCCTGATAATACTCGCTTGGATTATAGCAGGGATATAAGCGCCCGTATAGTATCCAATAGTAATGCCAATGGGTATACGCACAAGCCAGGATATCTTTGGAATAAAGCGAGTAAAGTAGAGTGTTCCGATGATGAAAGAAATTATAAGTATCAGCCGTCCTGCAAACAGAGGTTTGAATAGTACAGGGACAAGTATATTATGCCAGTAGAACGTGACAAGATAGCCGTTCGCTACTCCTATAAATACGTGTTCGGCAACCCTGTAGAATGGGTTTTCTTTATAGAGGAAAGAAAAGATTGCAAGACTTAAAAGAGCTGCAATCCATACCCAGGGGTCAGAAGAGAGATTCATTTTCGCCTCCTCTGTATGAAAAAACCAATATTACCAATAATAATGAATAGCATGATTACAAAATGCGCATATGTCATGGGGAGCATAGCCTCACTTGCCATTCTTTTCTCTTTGATCTCCAGGTTTTCTTCAACGAGTTCTTCGTATTCTGCGGCGCCTTTCATCCCGATCATTAAACCTGAAAACTGACCTGTTTGATAGTAGGGGTAGAAATCGGCTCCAGAAACCGCGGTGCAACCAACGCCGACCGCGACGCCGAATCTGTTCTGAGCATAAGCGACCCATGACTTCGGGATTGCAGAGCCGCTTAGGCAAACAAGAATCCCAATGTTATTGTAGTTCTTAATCTGCTGCATTAGTTCAAGCGTATCAGTTTGGTTGCCGTAGTAATCAGCCGGGTATACGTCGACAATGCTTTCACCCATGCCCAACATGGGAATGAGCGGCGGTGGGGTCCAGCCCAGGAATACATAATCGCGTCCGTAAATAATACTGTCAACATTTGTTTCTACTTTACTATTGAATTCTTCAGTAACCTGGGTCAGGGCTTTTTGGGCAAGACCAAGCATCTGGACATAGAGTGCGAGCACGAGCACTTTTTTTCTTTTTGCAAAAGCATGTCGTAGCACTGCGATCGCCATTGGTTCTACTTCTGCCTTGATCTGAGGCGCGTAGGAGCAATCGAGCAAGAGTGCTTTTTCATCAGGTATATTATCCACTGCCTCATAAAGTTTTTCAACTGGTGTCATCGGTTTCACTTTTAACGCGGTAGGGAAGACAAGAGGTAAAATCACGACCAACGCCAGAATACCATATATAATACGCCGGTCAATTTTGGTTAGTCGATCAATGAACTTCAATCTCCACCCCCTAACCATGCCCGTTCTATCCCCAGGATAATTTTCAGTGATGTGGCAACTGCACCGAGTGCAATGCCGAATAGTACACCTCTTTGGCCTGCTACGTTTGGTACATTGAGTACCCACTGCGCAAATGCAGGGAGTTTGGTTGAAATGCTACTGGCAACAGGTAGGAAACCTATCATAACGATGAACGCAGCGACCAAAAGCAATGTCGCTTCAAACGATCGGGCACGGAATGCACGATACGATGCTGATGCCATAAAAAATGCCAATAGCGCAAACATTGATGAAGCAAGCGGAATGATAATGTTCTCATACAGGGTCTGAATATTAAAGTTGAATGAACCAAAGGATGTTGGTAAGAGACCAGTACCGGCAACACCTCCAAATAGTCCAATGATTGATGAAACAATAAAGGCTAAGATGAGTACCCAGGAGTACTGCCAATTCACCTTTTTACGTCTAATCTTATCAGCATGTACTTTTAATAGACTCCCGAGTGCTAAAACAAGAGCGAATGCCGCCAAGATACGCAGGATATCATTACGTATGTATTCATCAGAATTCTGTACTATTGGATGAGGGATTAGGAACGGGATAATACCCAGAATCCCGAACACAAAGACAAGAAATAATGGGATTTTTTTCTTCATCGTACTCTCCTATCTAAATAGATTCAAAACCGGGAATTTTGTAAGAAGTCCAACCATCGACGCGATAAGCAGCATTGTCGCAATCACCAGTTTGCCCCAGTCTTCACCCTTTATGGCTCCAAGCAAAAGCGGCTCTTTTGAAATATAGGCAGATGCTGCATAAAGCTCTTCGCCAATCAATGTATAATCGCATGCCGTGATAAAGAAAGGTAGCTGAGCTAAGGCATCTGTACCGGCGATTTGAATAGCACCGGTTGAAGCACCGGTTTCTGCCAGAACAAGTGATTCCGCAGCAAAGTACCCGATTAAGAAGTTGGTTGCAGGTTTCTCCCGGGTCATTATGCCGGTAATCCCGGCTGCATATGCCATCTGTTCACGTGCCAGGAAAAATACGCTGTCTGGATCGTATGCATCTGGTCTACCTACCTTAGTATACGATTCCTTAACAATTTCTTGGGCTACTACGTATACAATAGGGTCAGCATTTGGCACGATTAGTTTTGTATTATACTGAGCAATTTTTTTTGCCACTTCACCAAGAATGTTCAAGGATGCAATAGTAGCGACCTCTTCCACATAACCAAGACCGAGAATATAGAGTGTCGGTTTTCCCATTTCTGTAGCACGACCAACCGCATCCTCAACCGCTTGCAATCCAGCGATCTTCCTTATAAAGAACTCTTTGCCTTTACGTGCATGATACATAAAGTACAGAATAAAACCGCCGAAAACGAAGATTGCAAAGAAGATATTTAACTTGTTCCTATCAATCCATTGAGGGCTACTTATTGCTTCACCTGATGGTTGTGAGAAAATTTTTGTCGTCTTTGACACTGTAGCCACCTTATAGACGTAAGATTTACCGTCTTGTGTAATGTCTTCAAAATATTGGCGACCTTGACCTCTAAAGCCAACCCTTTCGAAATTGACGCCGTCTTCGCTGCGGTAGATTTCATAGCCATCAAGAACTGCATCATCTTGTGATAATTGCCACTCGATAGTTATTGCTTCACCGCCGTCATTGGGTGTATCATATGCCCGCACCTCACCAGGCGGCGCCAGGGCAAAGATCGCTG
>SOIY01000126.1 GCA_004376785.1 Candidatus Stahliibacteriota bacterium
GAATCAATTTTTGTTCACTATTAAAATCTATTAATGCCATATACCTCCATACAAGATGGTTAGTGGGTTAAGGTTAAGAAGCTGGATATAAACAGATTCAAGCATCCAAACCCAAACCTATCTGCTATTTTTTTTGAATAAGCTACCGCTATTGTCAGCTACATTAGTGTGCATATAAAACCTTGCTGACTTTTATGTTGTGATAAAAACCAGATTTTTAGCAAGTTGTTAATTATATTCAATTTTTTACATTTGTCAATGAATTTTACCTATATTTTTTTGTTTTTTTTTGACAATATGAAGAACTTTTTATCATTTTGTCAAAGAAAATTCACCTATCCAAAATCGAGTTAAGTAATTTTCCACCGTAATTACGGAGATTTTTGAGTATTTATAAAGAAATTCCTTAAGTTATACCAAAATTATCTTTATTTTAAAAAAAATTGGCGGAGAATTTATGCGTTATTGTTCAACGGTATGGTTATACGGCTAAAAAAAATATAACCCTAAAACGATGCCTACAATGTATTTTAGGTATTTTTATATTTCAATAGGCTCCTTTACCAAAAAAAACTGCAGGGATTGTGAGAAAAATCAATTTCATATCCAGAGTAATTGAACGGTTGATAATGTACGTAAGGTCAAAAAAGATTGAATGATCACAAGGCATGTTGCCACGACCATAGACCTGCCACAGACCAGTTAAACCAGGTTTTATGGACAAACGGTCTTTATGCCAATTCTTATAATATTTAACTTCATAAGGAAGTGGGGGTCTGGGTCCAACCAGACTTATTTCTCCCCGTAGAACATTCCACAACTGTGGCAACTCATCTATTGAGGTCTTTCTCAAAATTGAACCCACTGGTGTCACCTCATCAGGATCAACAACTTTACCTTTATTCGTTTTGCTCTCTAAATAATTCTTAAATTCGAGTTCTCGCTTTAGATCCTTATTTTTTTTGTCAATCATTGAACGAAATTTATAGAAAATAAACTGCTTACCATTCTGTCCGCATCTTTTTTGCTTATATACAACCGGACCTTTAGAATCCAATTTCACCGCTATGGCAATGATCAGAAAAAAGGGCAATAGTAAAATCATTAATACTACAGCTCCAACGATATCTATTAATCTTCTTATAATCTTTCGGACATGTTCATTATCTCTCTTTCGAAAAATATAAACAGGTATACCATTTATCCTTGCCCATTCCCACTTTAAATTTAGTTCGTCAAAAAGTTTTGAAACCACATGTAAAGGTTTAGAATCTTTTAAGGCAAGCCTTATTTCTTTGTATAATTCACTGAAATGTTTGGCATCACTGTATAAAAAGTATTCTTGTATCATTTCTTCAGGTGGCTCATCTCCAATAGATGAAGATGGTAAAAAACCAAGAAATGAATATCCTGTAATGAAGTTGTCAAAATCCTTCTTGAATTCATCAGGACCAATGAATTTACAGACAACTCTTCTTGAAGGAAATGAATAATAAAGACCAAGTAAATATGGTATGATAATCAGATGGCACATTATCATAAAGCACAATAAAAGAAAAAAGTATAAAATAATGAATGCCCGACTATCTATCAGAAAATAATATTTGGTTAAAAACCCAACAACAAGATAAAATAGAATAGCAGTGAACCAAAGTTTAATAATATTAAAAAATAATCGTAATTTTTCGATATAGATATAACGACAAAAAAAATTATAAAAATAGAGAATGATCAAACTATAGGATAGAACAAATATTAAAGTAGAGTATTCATTGTAGTGTACGTGGATAAAACCACCAAATCTGAGCAAGGTTGACAAACTGAATGCAAGAACAATTGTGATTATATTACTTGCTAAAAGAATAATCAATTATGACATTTATTATCTATGATTACACCATTTTTTAATCACTTCACACACATACTTGATTTCTTCTGATGCCAATTCAGGGAACATTGGTAATGATAAAACACCTTTAACGCATTCTTCAGTATTCGGGAAATCTCCTATTTTGTACCCTAAACATTGGTAGGCATTTTGCATGTGAAGTGGAATTGGATAAGCAATTGAAGACCCAATATTGCTGTCGCTTAAATACTTCTGTAGCGAAGCGCGATCATTCACACGTATAACATAGAGGTAATAAACATGCTCACGATCAGACATTTTGTCAGGTAGAATGACCCCATCTGTATCTTTCAATAATTCATCATACATCTTCGCATTATGTCGACGAGCTTCATTCCAATCATCAAGGTGCTTAAGTTTTACATCGAGTACTGCTGCCTGGAAACCATCCATTTTAAAATTCCAACCTTCAAATTCATAATAGTATTTTGTCCTCTGGCCGTGATCAATAAACATTCTGACCCTTGTCGCTAATGTATCATTATCAGTAATGACTGCACCTCCTTGACCAAAGGCTCCGAGATTTTTGCTTGGATAAAATGAAAAAGCACCAATATGGCCAATAGACCCAGCTTTTTTATCTTTATAAGTAGCGCCATGTGCCTGGGCAGCATCTTCAAGAACAAGAAGATTATATTGATCAGCTAATTTCATAACCTCATCCATATCTGACATCTGTCCATAAAGATGTACTGGAATAATACCTTTAACGTTTAAATTAGTTTTTTTATCAACTAATACCTTATGTTCAGAATTCCATTCACAGTAATCTTCAATATATGCTTTAAGCTCTTTTGCTGAAATATTATAAGACTGTTTTTCAATATCAACAAATACTGGTCTGGCACCCGCTAACGTAATTGCCTCAACAGTAGCAATAAAGGTATATGGTACTGTTATAACAATATCTCCTTTGCCAATTCCGAGTGTCTTAAGAGCAACATAAAGCGCACTTGTACCACATGAAATTCCAACTGCATGTTTAACTCCACAATATTCCGCAAAATTGTTTTCAAACTGTTTGACTTTTTCTCCAGCAACAAATGCACAACGATCAATAGTATGCTGAATTGCACTATCAATTTCGTTCTTTATTGTAAGATATTGTCTTTTTAAATCCATCTGTGGAACCTTCATTCAATCTCCTTTTTCATTTTTTTGGTAATCCTACCCTTGCTTGCGTGCATACTTATGTTTCTCGTATATTTTTTTTACATCTCTTTTATTTTACTTGTCTCGATCCACTGAGTAAATCAACCGGGATAACAAAAATCTCTATGTAACTGTTATCACTAATCTCAATGGAATTAGCAACAATAAAAGCATCTACTTCATTCTTATTATTATCCAGAATTTTTGTTTTCAATGGTGCTTCATTAGACTTAATTTGATTAATAATATTATTTATTACTGTCTCGCGTAAAGATTGCATAAACAGATTTTCTAAATCCATATCGAATATTTCTTCAGGTCGATAACCAAAAAGCTCAATCGCTTTCTGGTTTATATCAGTAACTTTATAATCCACTGAACTAACTAAAAGAATCGGTATACTCGCATCATCAAAAAGCCTCTCATACTTTGTCATTGTTTCTGCCTGCTGTTCAGCATTCACAGATGATTCCTGTAAATAATGAACGAGTCCACCTCCAGTAGCAAAAACTTGAGGATAAACATTACATTTTAACCTCTGTTTCAAACCTTTAAAAGAAATCGTTTCGCTTGCTGACTGGCCACTATTCCTTGCACGTTTACCCGGACAATCGTCTGGAGGTCGGTCTGAACAGTGAAATATTTTATAACACTTATGACCAATGACCTCATTAACACCTTTTCTTAATCTACTGAAGGTTGCAAGGTTTGCCCGCAGAATATTATAATCAAAATCAGTCACAAATATGTAGTCTTCAGTAGCATCAACAGTTGCTTCCCATTCCTTTTTTGCAGCAGTGACAGCAAGTAACAGACGGCGATTTTCCCGGGCGAGCTCACCCTGGCGCAAAGCACGATTTGTGACATTTTTTATCTTATCCTGAGTCAATGGTTTGATAAGATACCCTCCAATATCCATAGTTCCTGTCTCTTTCATACTTTCTGGAAATGCATAAGTTGTTATAAGAACAACTTCTGTTTCGGGGGAAATTTTTTTGATATCAACAATTAATCTGTCGTATAGAATTTCTCGAATATGCACATCCACAAAAGCCAAATCAAAATTTTCTTCCTGACACTTTGTGGCTACAGTATCGGGAACATTATTCGATGTAACCCTATGCCCCTCATTTTCTAATGTTTCACTTATTAGTTTCGTAATATCAAGGTCTTGACTCACAATTATAATATTTGTCTTCATCTTATTGCTCCTTGATTATTTTAATAACAACAATTTATAAATCATAAAAATGCTATTAATCAACATCATTATATGTAGATTATCAGTACTGTCAACCATTTTGCAAAATAAAGGCCACACAAATAAAAATCATTTATTCATGACGCTACGTAATCTATTAATAATTGTATCTGACTCAGGATATGGTATAGTGCTGCGAATTCTTGTCGCTTCTTCCTTAATAAATTTATTGAAATCAGCTCTTGCCTTTAGGCTTATGAATGAATCAGGATATCTATTTACAATATCAGCAAATAAGATAATCGAACCTGGATATGCTGACCAATATCCTTGCCATAATTCTCCTGTGATATTAAGCACAGCTTCTTTAATATAGCCGTTGATTCCTGAATTTTTCTTAAATCTTGTCGAATATATCAATCTTTTGTAAAGATTATACAATTCTTCGATAATTTCTTTACTGTGTTGTCGCTTAATCTTGTTTTGTAGAATTTTTACCTCAGTAATCCATGTTTCTAAATCGATATCCTTTAATAAAAATTCAACCGGCATCTGCACTGAAGATTTAACTGGTTCATTTCTTAATGTCGCTGGTGAAAAGACAAAAGTTCTTGCGGTTCTTACTGCAGCAGAATCGAGCAGATAATAACCAGAAGATCTGTAAATCTTCACATCCTCGACCTTACCCTCACCCGTCACTGACAGATTTACAACTACCTTACCTTCTAACCCGCGTTCCAGTGCCTCATCCGGGTAATAGAGTTTATAATCTATAAGGACCGGGACAGTACTCAACGTGACTTTTTTTGATGAACAGACGAAAAAAAATAGAACAAAGAGAATGACAATAATCGAATTCTTCATTTTAATAGAATATACTCATAATCAATATGTAAGTCAAGAAGTAATTATCAAATTAAAGAAACTTGTATTGGGCAAAATTTATCTCTTGCATTTTTTAATTTTTTGGATATACTATTATGTCGTGATTGAATTAAGGAATTTTGTTAAGAATATAAGATCGTATAAGCCTGGTAAGCCAATTGAGGAAGTTGTCAGGGAATTAGGGATAAAAGAGGAAATTATTAAATTGTCTTCCAATGAAAACCCTCTTGGTCCATCACCCAAGGCAGTCCAGTCAATCAAAGAGAAAATCAAAGATATAAATATATATCCTGATAACAACTGCTTTTATTTGAAAAAGAAGCTGGGTGAAAAATTCAATATTCAATCCGACAACATAACAGTAGGAAGTGGTTCAGTTGAACTTATCGAGTTAATCTTCAAGGCATATGTGAACCCAGGTGATGAAGTCATAATGAGTGACCCATCATTCATTATGTACAGAATCGCCTGCCAGATCTTTGGAGGAAAAAGAATTGCCATACCTTTAAAAAACTATGCCCATGATATTGAAACAATAACTAAGACGATCAATGAAAAAACTAAAATAATTATCCTTGATAATCCAATCAATCCAACAGGAGCAATAATAACGAAAGATAAATTTAATTATTTTGTAGAAAAAGTACCGGAAAATGTTATATTGGTTGTTGATGAGGCATATAGAGAATATATTAAAAATGAAAATTATCCGAACGCAATAGATTATTTAAAAGAACATGAAAATATCATAATCCTCCACACATTCTCCAAGATTTATGGCCTTGCCGGACTCAGGGTAGGATATGGATTCTCAAGCACAGACATTATTGCTGCACTAATGAAGGTTAGCTTACCATTTAACGTCAATAGAATATCTCAGATCGCAGCAACGGCTGCACTTGATGATGACGAATTTGTGAGAAAAAGTTATGAGAGTAATGAAGCAGGAAAGAAATTTTTGTATAAAGAGCTGGAGCAACTCAATTTACAATATACTCCCACATATGGAAATTTTATTTTGGTCCATCTTGAGCGCGAAGCAAAAGGGGTGTTTCAAGCTGCTCAAAAAAGAGGCGTAATATTGAGAACCATTCTTGAATACGGACTACCTAATTCTCTAAGAATAACTATCGGCACTCCACAACAGAACAAAAAGTTGATTGAAGTTTTAAAGACAATTATTTAGATGAAATCATTTGATGAGCTGATTGGTTTTGCCAAAAAAGCCGGCAAAAAAAGATGCGTAGTGGTCATGGCACAAGACAAAACAGTTCTTGAAGGTGTTAAAATGGCGCAAGATCTTAATCTTATATTACCTGTTCTGGTTGGCAATAAAGATAGCATTTTACAGTACGCAAAAAATGTCAATCTTGATCTGAATAATATTGAAATTCACAATATTGAAGACGAAAATGAGGTAATAAAAAAATCGATCTCTTTGGTAAAGGAACACGGTGATTTTCTAATGAAGGGTACACTTTCCACATCAGCGTTCTTAAAGGGTGTTCTTAATAAAGAGTGGGGGTTAAGGACAGGCAAGATATTGAGCCACATTGCAGTATTGGAGATTCCAGGTTATCATAAATTAATTTTTATGTCGGATGGCGGCATGAACCCAAGGCTCGATTTAAAAATTAGAATCGACATCATCAATAATGCGGTTAAAATGATGAGAGCCATTAATATCGAGCAACCTAAGATTGGTTTAATTGCAGCAAGTGAAGTAATCAATCCTGATATGCCAGAAACTACTGATGCTGTGAAAACTGTAGACTTAAATAAAACCGGTGAAATTAAGAATTGCATTATTGAAGGACCTTTTGGATTCGACGTAGCAATCTCCAAAGAGGCATCAGACCATAAAAAAATAAAAAGTGAAATAGCAGGTGATGTCGATTTCCTGCTGATGCCAAATATCTCAGCGGCAAATATTTGGGCTAAAGGCTTGATATTTTTCGCAAGTGCAAAGGCTGCTGGTATGGTTGCCGGTGCAGCCAAACCAGTAATTATGTTATCGAGAGCAGACAAACCAGAAACAAAATTAAACTCAATTGCACTCGGCGTAGCCATATCCACAGCGTCAGATTTCAACATTTGACATTACCTAAGTTTTATAAATAACAAATTATCAATTTACTCTTTACAAGATGATTACTAAAGCTTAACTCATAAACATAATGAAATGTCAAATACTGAAACCTGATCCCTTTAACATCAAAAAAGTAATTGAAACATTAAAACTGCAGAAAAGAATAAGTATCGGTGGGTTTTACGGCTCATCGCGTACTCTATTCGTTGTCGAACTTGTAAAATCCTTTTCACAGGTAATCTACATAACTACTGAACCTAAAACTGAAGAATACTACCGCGCATTCAAAAAGCTTATACCTGAAACAACATTAATTGATGAGGAAAACCCGTTCTATTTAAGGTCAAAAATAATCATTACCACAAAAGATTTTTTAGATAAAGAGATTCAGATTAAAGAAAAGCTCAAAATATCTGAAGGCAAAAAGATCGATATGCATGATCTGCTTATCAGATTACAGACAACCGGATATACAAGGGAAGATATTGTTGAAGAAGAAGGTGAATACGCTTTAAGAGGTGGTATTTTGGATATCTTTGAACCTGATAACAAATCTGTTAGAATTGAATTCTTTGGCGATAAAATTTTTTCGATCAGAATCTTTGAAACACAAAACCAACGGTCAGTGAAATCCATCAAAAATATCTCTATAAAACTTGCGAGAATTGAATGCGGCAAACCATTACTAAAATTATTCAACAAAAATGCAGTCGTGGTAAGCGAAGAAGATATCAAGCTAACATTACCTAAGATATTTATTGTACCAGAAGGAGAAATACAATACAATTTCATGCCAGCATACAAATATTTTGGTGATTTTAAAAAAATAAGAGATGATATTGCAAAAAAGGAATACATTTTTAAATTCTTTATTGCCCGCAATACCTTGAGCGAAAAATTGAGATCAATCTTTGGCGAAATAGAAATATTGCCAATTCATCTTGATGAAGGGTTTATTGATAAAAGCAAAAATGTTATCTATTTAACCGAGACAGAGATATTTGGTACAATCAAAACAAAAAAACGCATATATCGAGGACCATTCATAGACGACCTGATGGGTTTAAAAGAAAATGATTACGTAGTACACACAGACTATGGAATTGGCCAATTTAAAGGATTAACATTAATCGATTTTGAAAATAGAAAGGTTGAATGTTTGCACATTGATTATGCAGGTAATGATAAGGTTTACTTACCCGTCGAAAAATTTAATCTGCTCGAACGATATATCGCCACCGGAGATAAACCACCCAAACTCTCAAAATTAGGAAGTGAATTGTGGTTGAGAATTAAAAATAGAATCAAAAAAGCAACTGAGAAACTGGCAATAGATTTGTTGAATCTGTACACTAAAAGGTCACAGGAAAAAGGGTTTGCATTCTCTAAAGATACAATGGAAATAAAAGAATTGGAAGCATTCTTTCCCTACGAGGAAACCAAAGACCAGATAAAAGCGATTGAAGAAGTCAAAAATGATATGGAATTGCAAAAGCCAGCAGAAAGATTAATCTGTGGTGATGTTGGCTATGGTAAAACAGAAATTGCGCTTCGGGCTGCCTTCAAAGCTGCACTCGACAGTAAACAGACCATGATTCTCTGTCCAACTACTTTATTGGCATTTCAACACTACAACACATTTGGGAAAAGATTAGAATCATTTCCAGTAAATGTAGAAATGGTTTCTCGTTTCAGAAAAAGGGACGAATTAAAAAAAATCCAAAAAAATATTTCTTCAGGGAAAATTGATATTGTTATCGGAACACACAGACTACTGCAACCCGATATTCAGTTCAAAGACCTGGGACTTTTAATCATTGATGAGGAACAACGTTTCGGTGTTGCACAAAAAGAGAGGATGAAAAACTTAAAACCAGGTATTGATATCTTGTACCTCTCTGCCACACCTATACCGCGTACGCTCTATATGGCGCTTACTGGTTTGAAAAATATATCCAATATCTATACACCACCCCTGGGAAGAAAAGATATTATTACAAAGATTGTATATTATGATGAGGAAGAAATAAAAAAGATAATCGAATTCGAAATAAATAGAGGGGGACAAATCTTCTTTGTCCATAATCGTATTCAGACAATCGAAACAGTAAGAACAAAATTACTAAAGATTTTGCCTGATCTAAAAATATGTCTGCTCCATGGTCAGATGAAGGAAGATATAACTGCAAGGAGAATGATTGATTTCTTACATGGAAAATACAACCTACTACTTTCTACAGCAATTATTGAATCTGGTCTGGATATGCCACGAGTTAACACAATAATTGTGGATCATGCGCATAGATTTGGGCTTGCAGATCTACATCAACTGAGAGGTCGGGTTGGTCGCGGAGAGATTCAGGCTTATGCATATTTTATCGCGCCGACGCATCACAGAATTACTGAAGAAGCAAATAAAAGATTAGGCGCATTAGCATCATACACATCACTCGGTTCAGGATTTCGTCTCGCACTCAGGGATATGGAAATAAGAGGGGTCGGCAATCTTCTGGGTAAGGAACAATCTGGTAATATAAATTCAATTGGCTATCACCACTATATAAAAATTCTGAGTCGAGCAGTAAGTGAATTAAGAGGTAAAAGAATGTCGTTTGAACCGATTCTCGATTTGAAGATGGCCACCTATTTCCCGAGCAGTTATATAGCAAGTGCATACGAAAGAACTGCCCTTTATAAAAGACTCCTCAATGTAGAATCGAAATTCGAACTTCATTCAATAAATGAAGAAATTATTGATAGGTTTGGCAAATATCCAAAAGAAGTAGAAAATCTATTTTTGTTATCAGAAATTAGATTAAAGGCAAGAGAACTCGGTGCTACTGAGGTGTTAAGGAAAGGAAAGAAAATTGTTTATTATAAAGAAGGCAAAGTAATTTATAGAAGATTTATGGAAAATTCATAAATCTTTGTAATCTTATCTGTAATCTCTGCAATAAGGGGAGTTCAGAAATATATTTATGAACTCCCCTTATTGACTTTCGATTTAATCTATATAGAATTAATTAAAGGGTTAAAGAGAATAATGCCAAATGAAAAAATCCAAATGTCAATTAAATGCCAAAA
>SOIY01000053.1 GCA_004376785.1 Candidatus Stahliibacteriota bacterium
GTTACATTTCCTCTATGAAATGTGTTGAGATATTACCGGCAATAAATTTCTTGTTATCCATTATTTTCTGGTGGAGTGGTATTGTTGTTGGGATGCCTTCAATAACTATTTCTTCAAGCGCGTGTTTCATTCGGGCGATTGCTTCCTGTCTGGAATTACCATGGCATATGAGTTTTCCTATTAAAGAATCATAATAACTTGGAATGGTGTAACCGGCAAAAATATGGGTGTCAAATCTAACACCAAGACCTTGAGGCATGTGGAAAAAGGTTATTTTACCCGGCATTGGAACAAAGTTACGGTTAGGATCTTCAGCATTGATACGACATTCTATTGCATTTCCCGTAAGTGATACATCATCTTGTTTGATAAGCAATTTCTCGCCAAAAGCTATTTTTATCTGTTTTTTTAATATATCAATACCTGTTACCAATTCTGTAACTGGGTGTTCAACCTGAATTCTCGTGTTCATCTCCATAAAATAGCAATTTTTATTTGCGTCCATAAGGAATTCAATTGTACCAGCAGACTGATAATTAATATTTTGCGCAGCTTTGATTGCGGTTTTTAAGAGTTTTTTTCTCAATTTTTTATCTACCCCAGGTGATGGTGATTCCTCAAGAAGTTTTTGATGGCGACGTTGAATTGAACATTCTCTTTCGCCAAGGGCTATTACATTCCCAAAACTGTCGCCAAGAATCTGAACTTCAATATGTCGTGGTTTTACTATGAATTTTTCGATATATATTCTATTATCACCAAATGCTGCTTTTGCTTCAGCCTGAGCAATACGAAATCCTGATTCTAATTCTTCATTATTACGGGCAATTCTCATTCCCTTACCACCGCCACCTGATGCAGCTTTAAGTATAACCGGATAACCTATTTTCTTAATTACGTCCTTAGTTTCTTTAAGCGTTTCTATTGCGCCATCACTGCCTGGAATTCCAGGGATACCTGCCTTAGCCATTGTGCTCTTTGCTTGAATCTTGTCACCCATTGTCCTAATATGATTAGGTTTTGGTCCGATAAAGGTTATGGCACAGGATTCACAGATTTCGGCAAATTCCGGATTTTCTGCAAGAAAACCATATCCCGGATGGATTGCCTTTGCACCAGTTATTTCAGCAGCGCTTATGATTCTTGTGATATTTAAATAACTGTCTTTACTTTGTGGTGGACCGATACAGACAGCTTCGTCAGCTAATCGCGTGTGAAGTGCATTACTATCTATTTCAGAATAGACTGCCACGGTTTTTAGCTTAAGTTCCTTTGCTGCTCGGATTATGCGAATAGCAATTTCACCGCGATTAGCAATAAGTATTTTTCCAATTTTCATGATTTCATAGAAATTTTGAATATAGGCGGATAACTATTGATTCAAATGGATTCTATTTCTGTTTGTATCCGCATAAATCTGCTACATCTATTATTTTATTTTTTATCAAATGAACCCCAACCTCGTTCAGCCGTAGATTCAATACCAACCAGCCTCAGTTTAAATTCGTCAGGATTAGTGACTGCCTGTATAGCGTCATCGTATGCAATCATACCATCTTTATACAGCTTGAATATTGATTGATCAAAGGTTTGCATACCATATTGTCCATAGCCTTCTTCGATTGCCGATTGGATAAGCATAGTTTTCATAGCATCAAGAAGGTAATCTTTTATTGTCGGTGTTGACAGCAGAATCTCAACTGCAGGTATTCTTCCTTTACCGTCAGCACGTGGTAATAATCGTAATGAAACAACACCGGCAAGTGTAGCTGCAAGAAGAACTCTAATATGCTGATGTTGATGAGGGGGGTAGAACGAGATAATACGGTTGACTGTTTCTGTTGCGTTTAATGTATGAAGTGTTGATAATACAAGATGCCCGGTATCCGCTGCTTTAAGTGCTGTGTCCATTGTCTCGCGATCTCTAACTTCGCCGATTAGGATTACATCAGGGTCCTGACGTAGAATGTGTTTTAAGGCAATAGAAAAGGAGATGGTATCCATTATTACTTCACGCTGACAAATTATCGAGAGATTATCACGAAAGAGATATTCTATCGGGTCTTCAATCGTAATTATATGTCGTGACGTATTCTCGTTGATGTGTTCAATCATCGCAGCCAGAGTTGTTGATTTACCACTACCTGTAGTCCCAGTGCAAAAAATAAGCCCTCGTGGTTTTAAAGACAGATCTTTTATTACTAAAGGAAGGTTCAATTCTTCGATTCTTTTGATGGAAATTGGGATTGCCCTCATTGCAATTGCAATGCTGCCTCGCTGCAAAAAAATGTTAACCCTGAATCTTCCAATACCTCTAATACCTATTGCAAAATCCATTTCCTTCATTTGTTCAAATGCTTCTTGTTTGGAAGGGGTCATTATCTGGTAAGCCATTGTTTTTAAAGTTTCCGGTGTTAAAGATTCTCCTTTTTCTGCTGCAAGTTTGCCGTCAATTCTAAAAACAGGGGTTGAACCAGCCTTCAGATGTAAATCTGAAGCGTCAACCTTAATCATTTTTTCAAGGAGTGTTTTTAGTTCCATATTCTACCTTTCTTCTGAGTGTTTTTATAACGGCTCAACTAAAAATAATTCTTGATTGTATTCAATCGGGTCTTCGTTTTTAGCCAAGATTTTGACAATTTTTCCTGCAACGTCAGATTCAATTTCATTCATAAGTTTCATTGCTTCAACAATGCATACAACCTGGCCGGGTTTTACAATATCGCCGACCTTAACATATGGTGGGGCATCTGGTGCAGATGATATATAGAAAGTACCGACAATAGGGGATTTTATTACAATGAGATTTTCCGTTGATTCTGCAGGTTTTTCCTTCTCAATTTTCGTTTCTTGTACAACTGGAGCTGTGGTGACTGATAGAGATGGAGGATTGGTGTTATTTGTTAACTTGCTAATTTTTATTTTTCTCCCTAACAGGTCGGTAATCTCAATTTCCGCAACCAGGCTATTTTCTAATATTTTAACGAGTTTTTCAATATCTTTGAACTTCATTTTAACAATCCTGATAGCCAATCCTTAAAAGATTGGAAGTCTTCTTCTTTTGGTTTGCTCGGCTCGTCTGGTTTATCTGGTTCAACTGGAGAAAGCGTTGGTTTTTCTATGGGTTCAGTGATTGGTTCTTCTTTTACTTCAGGTTCAGGTGCTTGTGGATGTTCAGGTATTTCAACAGGTTGAGGAGTTTCGGGTTTTTC
>SOIY01000341.1 GCA_004376785.1 Candidatus Stahliibacteriota bacterium
TAACCGTTAATTCCAAATCTATTCACAAAACCATTTTATCCGTGGTGGCTTAGTTCATCTGTAGGGGTTTGATTCATATTGTGTGGGAGCTTGATGAATGAAATTTTTATTTATATTTTGCAAGTGACAGACTGGAGTGTTCCAAACTAATAGCATAGATGAGACAGAGAACATATTTCATAATTGTCTCTTTTTGGCATCGTATTTGAGATAGGGAATTATTCATCTTCGATATGTTGTTGGAGGAGAAGGTGGGATTTTGTATAGTGGTTGGATAAATTGAGTTTTTCAGAGTTTCAAATTATCTTTAACATTAGTTCTTTCTCAATTTTGCGTTCATTTGAAGGATCAACTAAGCCTATTCTGAGTGAATACTTTCCTTTGATGATATTCATGAAATTGAGGTTAAATACTATGTTCAATATTTTGGCTTTTTTATTCCAAGATTCAGTTACTTTCTCAGCTGGAATTTGCTCTTTTCCTATTTTATCATTATGGATGAAAAATTGAGGCTCAAACTCAACATTCCTTTGCGGTATATAGACTTGTAAGAACAAGGAAACGTTTTCTCCGCTTCTGAATTGATTAGATCCCTTAAGATAAAATTTTTGATTAGCTACCTGTAGTGCTCCATCTTTCTGTGATATTGTAAAAGATCTTCCGTCTTCTTTAGATGACATCATACGCCCGAAAATCGCATTGACAATTTTCGCTTCACTTTCTTCTTTTAAAATGGGTACTTCAAGTGTCTGTACTACGGTTCCCACACGGCCGCTCTCTTCATCATATAATGTAAAGATCACATTGTATTTATCCTGCTTCAATTTTATCTCATTAGAACATGTACTATATCCAAGATACTCGGCATTCCTGAGTTTTTGACGGAGAGCCGATGTAAGAGCTAAAGGAATGTTTAACTGAGCATTAAATCCTTCTTGGCCTTTCTGGTCATCAACCCAAATATTAACCTTAAGGATTTTGGACTCTTTACTCGGATCGCTCCCGAGAATCAATTTCTGCACAGGTAAAGCCATATTCATCCAAAGTATGAACTTGTCTCTGGTCCTGACAAAAGGGATAGCTCTAGCCTGGAAGGAGATCTGCTGAAACAGGCCAGGATTGGCAGAAGTTGATGCAAAAAGCAAAGATTCTATTTGGCTAAGTTTATAATCATAATATCCCTTGCGGAAGCGGATTTTGACTCCTGGCCTTTTTACTTTAACTCGTATCTTGTGATATTTACCATCCGCTTTTTTTCTTCTTGGATAATAACTCAACTCATAATACGAAGTAAGATCCCGGTTTACATATTTTTGAAAATTATCGTATTTTTTCATCCCTTGTAGGGAAATTCCGCCTGTATCTTCCGCCAAAATTTTTAAATTGGACAACTCAATTTTTTTAATATCAGCAAATTCATCCTCAACGAAACGGAGATCGTCCGGTTTTGAAATCTGTCTTGGATAATTATCATAAGATATATCAGGTAAAACATATCTTAAATATGAGTCTGGGTCCAGAGTGTAAAACGTGATGTTATAGCTGTTGGCAAAATGGATGAGATCTTCGAATATTTCATCTCCACCTCTATATTTATCCTTTTGTAGTACCTTGAAAGGGTCCTTTATCTTTGCTGCCGCCACCTGAGAAATTATGGCTATGTTATCTTCAAATGGTGTCTTACCTGAGTAGATCCTCTCAAAGGAGATTGATGGAAAACCACTGCTTACTAATAGAACAGATTTGCGGCCTGGATAATCCTTTATCACGTTCATAATTGAAAGCAAGCTAGTGAGACTTTTTTCAAATCTATGACGTGTTTCCGATTGATATATTTCTCTCACAGATTTCCGATACTTAGATGGCATCCCACTCTTTATCTCATCAATCCTTACAATGTTGGGAATAGATAGTATATCTGCAGATTTTTCTACCCAGATGCTTCCAGAAGCTTTATTAATAGCCTGGGCAATAAGATCTTCATTTGATGTCAAGGGCTGTAATATCTGAATATCGCCCTTTTCGCCCATCTCAATAACCATAATCTCCCTACCTAATTTGACTAAAGATATGAGTTTTTCGATGATCCTTGGTTTGCTTCGATCCAGCATTCTTTTGATCGTATTGATGGAATCAAATATCACGAAAAAGCGCCTTTTCCTGAATTTTTCAATAGATGGTCGAACCAATTTTTCTTCCCTGACTTTCTCAGGAAGCTTCTCCCCAAGTATCTGTAAGTTTATAAAGTCAAGGGAATTTACGGGCACTTTTTTCCTATCTTCATATATCTCGAAATCCTCTTTAGTGAGATCGGCAACAGTATTTCCATCTTCATCAATCGCAATCACATCAACCAGAACCAACCTAACAGTGACCTTATGCTTTTCGAATTGATGCGATATTTCTTGTTTTTTATCACCATAAAGGAGGCTGAAAAAAAGTAAAATAAATATAAAAAAGAAAGGAATGAATTTTTTCATTTTATATGTAACTTCCTTTTTTATCACTCATGAAAATTAATTATCCTTTACATATATTTAGTTATCTCCAATATTTCCTCTAAGCATTTTGTTATCATATTAGCCAAATTGCCGATCTTCTATTATTATGTTAATTTCTTCTTCGGCTGTATGTGTAAAGCGTTCTGCTCCTTGCAGAAGATTCTCAACTCTTCTAGCTTTTATTTCCTATCTATTATTAATTAAGGCTGAGTGCTATCTCTTTTAATGATCTATATCCCCCTTTAATTCATTCGTGCACTATCTTAGTTTCTAAGTCATTTGTTTTTTATTATATCATATAATAAATGTCGATTTAAATGCAGAATGCATTATCATCTTGCCTTAAGAGGCAAGTTTAATGGAGAAATTGATTTTTAAATTTGGTACTTATCTTTACTTCGTAAGATGTGAATGAATGTATGTGTTTGAAAATATGGTTATCGGATCAAAATTATTGAGAAATATCACAATGATAATTGTATTCATAACACTCAAATGTCGTGTACCACCCCTCATTTCTACACCAGATTCGCCAAATAGAATGACATTCTTCATTAATACACTCAGCTTCCTGTAAATTGAATTCCTCACACTCCCTAGGTCCGCCACATTCCGATATACACGCTTGACGGGCTTGTGATCTGCATTCATGACCTGGGTTACAGGGGTCCCCGTCCTCAGCCATCAAATAATTAAACAGTAGCAA
>SOIY01000015.1 GCA_004376785.1 Candidatus Stahliibacteriota bacterium
GCCGCAGGATAGGAACACCAGTTACAACAAAATGCAACGATCTTCGGTTCGAAGGTTTGGTTAACCAAACAGCGCCTCCAGTTGAGCCTCTATCTGTTCAGTCATAAAGTGTTTTAGATCAATCGCACCGGTTGGACATGCCGGTACACAGGTACCACACCCTTTACACAATGCTTCATTAACCTGCGCTACGTAGATGCCCTTTTCTTTTTCAACGATCTCTACTGCATGGAATTCACAAACTTCAGCACACCTACCACACCCTCGACAGTATACTTCATCAACTACAGATGTTATTGGCGCCAGGGTAATCTTATCACGGCTGAGCAGTACCGAAACCTTAGACGCTACAGCTGATGCCTGAGAAATTGAATCACCAATATCTTGCGGGAATTGACAACAACCACATAAGAAAACACCTTCAACTGTGGTTTCTACCGGACCAAATTTTGAGTGGCGCTCTAAGAAAAATTTGTCTGCGCCTCGTGGCACTTTAAATAATTCAGAGAGACGGAGTGAATCTTCAGCAGGAACCATCCCTACTGAAAGTACAATAAGATCAACAGGTATGATTATGTCTGCATTGAGGTCTACAGATGGAACAGTAATCTGCTTTGCTACATCCGTGCCTGTAATTTCTGGTTCACCTTCATAAGGTAAAAAGAGAACGCCCAGTTCTCTCGCTTTTCGGTACATCTGTTCCGCACCTTTGGAATAAACCCTGACACCACGGTTCAAAATTGCGATATCAATACCCTTTTCTCTTAAGGATATCGCCTCTTTTATTGCTGCCTGACAACAATAACGAGAACAACCTGGATTACCTTCGTCGCCCCTTGAACCAACACACTGGATAAAGGCAACTGATTTGATATCTTTAATATCACCAGATATTATTCTCTGCTCCAATTCCATATTAGTTATTACATTTGAGAATCGGTCATAACCAAATCGCTTTCCCGGGACATAAAGGCTTGATCCTGTTGCCAGAACAATTGCGCCAGCTGTAAACTCAATCTCTTTTCCTTTAACATTAAATTTTATCTGGAAATTTCCAACATAACCAGTGACATCAATAAGTTCAGCAGAGGTAATAATTTCACCACCCGTCTTTTTAAACTCTTCGATTAATTTATCAATAATTTCTTTTCCTGGTTTAAAACTGGGATAGATACTGGACAGGTTACGTACTAAACCGCCCGGGACTTCGTTCTTCTCAATGATCTTTACTTTATAACCTCGCAGCAACAGATCAATCCCGCACCTTAATCCAGTAATTCCAGCGCCAATAATAGCCACATCCCGGTTAACTGATAACTCCTTCATAAACAGAGGTTTTAATTCTCTTACCCGTGCCACTGACATCTTTGTCAATTCCTTTGCCTTCTCAGTTGCCTTCTCAGGCTCTTTCTGGTGAACCCATGAACATTGATTTCTGATATTAGCAATATCAAAAAGGTAAGGGTTAAGTCCAATAGCAATCAATGAATCCTGGAAACTCGGTTCATGTGTCTTTGGCGTACAAGATGCAACAACAACTCTGTTGAGTTTATGTTCTAAAATCCGTTCTTGGAGCTGGCGCTGCGCTGTTTCAGAACAGGCAAACGCATAATCCTCACAAAAAACAACATCTGGCAAGGTCTTTGCATATTCTACTACAGCCTCAACATCAACAACCTTAGAAATATTTGGCCCACAATGACAAACAAAAACACCGACCCTGAGTGGACCTGAAACATCAACCAGCTCTATTTCTGGTTTTTCGATCTCTAATTCATGACCTTTGAGAAAATATGATGCCTTGACTGCTGCACCACTGGCTTCTGAGATTGAATCAGTAATGTCCTTAGGACCTGTAGAACATCCACATACTAAAATACCCTCTTTTGTGGATTCCAGAGGTTTAATCGCTGGTTCTGCGTTCTTGAAAAAACCATCTTCATCAATCTCGACACCGAGCACCTCAGCTAAATGTCTACAACCTTTTGAAGGGATCAATGCTGAGGCAAGACACACCGCATCAAAGGTCATTTGGTTTGATTGCCCTTGTTCGTCCTCGTAATAAATAATCAAATCATCATTTTCATCCTCAATAACCTTTGATGGTTTACCCTTAATATATTTCACGCCCTTTTCTAATGATCGATTATAAAACTCTTCAAAGCCTTTTCCAAATGCTCTGATATCGATATAGAATACTACAATTTCTACGTCAGGATAGTGCTCTTTCAAAACCAAACTATCTTTAATGGTATTCATACAACAGATCCGACTACAATAATTGATATCCCGACGCATATTTCGCGAACCAACGCATTGTATAAATGCAAAACGGATTGGTCCTTTTAACTCTTTATTGAGAGCGAGCTCGCCGCCTGTCGGACCATCTTCGCTTAAAATCCTTTCAAGCTCAAAAGCGGTGTAGATATTTTTGTAGCGTTTGTAACCATATTCACTCGCCTCTTTTGGATCAAGATAATCTACGCCGGTGGCTACAATTATAGACCCAATATCGAGATCAATAACTTTATCCACCATATCATGAACAATGGCATTTGGTTCACATGCCTTCACACATTCTAAACATTCAGAGCAACCAGCACAATTGAGACATCTGCTCGCCTCTTTGATAGCTTGCTCAGATGTATATCCAAGGACAACCTCATCGAAAGTTTTTGTGGCTTTTTCCAAATCAAGTACAGGCATCTTCTCCCTGACCTGGATTTCTACGTCATCTGGTATTTCAACATCTTCAACACGGTCCTGCTTGATTTTCCTACCTTCTTTCAGATCAACTCCTCTGATGAACCGATCGATTGATTCTGCAGCTTCTTTTCCTGTAGCAATTGCCTTAATTACTGTAGCTGGTCCAGTAACTACATCTCCACCAGCAAAAATACCTGGGACATTGGTTTGGAGAATATCTGGGTCGACCTTAAATGTTCCCCATCGCGTTAGTTCAAACTTCTCTTCTTTGTTCAGAAATGAGACATCAACATCCTGACCAATAGCCATAATTACCATGTCCAGATCTATGGTAAACTCCGAACCTTCTACAGGAATAGGTCTCCTCCTTCCTGAAGCATCAGGCTCACCAAGTTTCATTTTCACACACTCCATAGCCGCAACCTTACCATCTTTGCCAAGAATCTTGGTTGGCGTGGCGAGATAATGGATTTTGATTCCTTCTTTTTCTGCTTCTACCACTTCTTCTTCATTAGCAGGCATTTCTTTTATCGACCGACGATACACAATAAAAACCTCTTCTGCACCAAGACGTAAAACAGTACGGGCTGCATCTACAGCAGAGTTTCCACCGCCAATCACTGCTACTTTATTGCCTACCTGAGTCTTCTGATCCAGAATCGTCTTTTTGAGAAATTCGACACATAATTCCACTCCCTGAAGATCCTCTCCTTTAATCCCCATAGATTTTTCTTTTGCTGCTCCTAAACCGAGGAAAATCGCTTTGAAATCCTGGTCAAAGAGATCCTTAATACCAAAATCTTTTCCTAAGGCAACACCTGTTTTAATCTCTACGCCCCAACTTTTTATATAATCTAAATCACGCTTAAGGGATTTTTCTGGTAACCTGAATCTCGGTATTGCCCAGTAGAGAAGCCCTCCAGGATGATCAGTTGCCTCAAACACTGTAGGACAGTAGCCTCGTTTGGCAAGGAAATAAGCAGCAGATAAACCAGCAGGTCCTGCGCCAACAACAGCGACTCTTTCTTTGTTTAACTCAGGCTTTGGTCTTTCCCCTTCTGATTCTTGATCAGCAATAAAACGCTTAAGCTGAGCAATTGCCAAAGATTCATCTACATCTTTGCGTTTACACTCTGATTCACAAGGATGAGTACATACTCTACCACAAACTGATGGAAATGGGTTATCCCTCCTTTCCAGTTCTAAAGCCTCTTGAAACTTACCCTGGGAAATGAGAGCCACATATCCCTGGGCATTCACATCTGCAGGACAGGCAAAACGGCATGGTGGCAATCCTCTTTTATCAATGAGGAATTTATTGGGAACAGCCTGAATATACTGACGATATATAGCTTCTCTCTTTGATAAATTTAATTGAAATTCGTTATCGATTTTTACAGGACAAACAGCAGGACATTCCCCGCACCCAGTACATTTGTCCCAATCTACATAAGTGGATTTACGCCTAATCTTCACTTTAAAATTAGGAACCTCACCCTGGACTTGAACAACTTCGCTATTGGCGAATAATTCAATGTTCGGATGTCGACCGACATCCATTAATCGTGGACCGAGTATTCAAGCAGTACAGTCCATTGAGGTGAAGATTTTGTGGACCTGGGATGTTCGACCACCAAGGCTTGGCCCGCGTTCAACAAGATAAACCTTAAAGCCAGCGTTTGCCAAATCCAAGGCAGATTGGATCCCAGCCACACCTCCACCAATGACGAGTGCTCCTTTTTGCATAGTTATTTTTGACTCCTTGTTTAGATTAATTTTATTGTGGTTCCTTTTGTTTTTTCAAAACTTCAAGACCAAAATTATAGCCACGCTCAAAGGCCTTCAAATTCAGATCTATTGCTTTCTCAGGAACTGAATCTGGAATCGCCTTTTTCATTGATTCATAAGTCACAACTTTTGTAATAGCAGTAAAGAATCCAAGTATCACGACATTAGCAACGATCTTTTTACCAAGCTGTTCAGCAAATCGTGTTGCTGGTATAGCAAAGGGCGTTATATTACCACGGGATGCTTTTGGTTTTACGAGATCTTCATCGTATAAAAGCAACCCCTTCTCAGACAACTCTGGTTCGAATTTGTCGTAACCCGCTTGAGACATAGCAACAAGAATGCCAGCAGCAGTAAGATAAGGATATAACACTTTGCTCTCTGAAACAACTAATTGCGAGCTACACGCACCACCTCTTGCTTCAGGGCCAAACGACTGACTCATAGTCGAAAATTTATCGTCATAGATTGAAGCAGCCCTTCCTACAATGATTCCAGACCTAATAATTCCCTGACCTCCATAGCCTGCGAATCTAATCTCAGCCATTTTTGCCTCCATGAGGAGTAAACTTGTCACCAAGTATCTTGCTGTGTTGAACATTGTATGAATCAATGAATGTCGGCCTTTCTTTGTCGGTAAATTTTCCAACAATAATTTTCTCATCAGGCACAATTGCAACGTTTTTTGGATCCTCATTATTTTTTATCGTGGAATTCTCATGATAGAATTTTAGCAGTTCTAACTCGATACTGTCAATATCTGTGTAGTAATTCGGACCTGGTGCGAGTACCTCAATGACAGACAAACCATGTTTATGCAGCGCCTCAGCAACAGAATCTGCGAGTTCTTCAGTATGCAAAGCCGTCCATCGCGCCGTGTATATAGCACCACAGGAGTTGCCAAGATGCGGAAAATTGAACGGTTCCTCAAATGTGGAGTAAGGTGAAAACGCTGATTGAGTAGAAGGAATAGGTTTACCCGCTATCTTTTTATATACGAAGCTGTTCACACATATAATAAGAAGTTCCATATTTCTCCTGGCACCGTGCACAAAATGATTTCCACCAAGTGTCATCAGATCGCCGGCAACTGGAACAACTTTTAGAGATGGATTCCCCAATTTTAGTCCAGTTCCAAAAGCAATGGCACGTCCTCGAGGAATTTGAAAATAATCAACACCTAATGCTTTCACAACATCGGGGTTAAAGGGAACATCTGATGGCATGCTGATCTTTTTGCGATCAATACCGGATTTTTCTATACCTTTACTAAATGCGCTGATAATTGAGTTCATTCCTTAAGTTTTAACCCTCTTTCAAAGACAATCTTTTCTAATCTTGTCTTGAATTCAACAACTCCTTCAATCTTCTTATCCTCTTTAGCTGCACTCTCTATCGCATCAGATATATCAAGTGGATTATGAACACCTGCACCACCATGAGGAATAAGCACGACATTTGCTTGACCATGACAACATCTGGCAACATCAAAAACGATCTGTCCATAATTTATTTCAGGGACAACAAAAGCCTTTACTTTTTTGGCAAGGTCAATTATCTTTTCATCAGGGAAAGGCCATACTGTAACAAGTCTGAGAGCACCTACTTTTATGCCCTTTTGTCTTGCTATTTCCACACCTTTCACTGCAACTCTTGATGAAATACCATAAGAGACCACTACAACATCAGCATCATCTGTGCTCTCTTCCTTCAGTTCAATTATTTTATCTTTATTGAGTCTTATTTTATCAACAAGGCGCCTAACATATTTTGCTTTGAATTCTTCATTCTTTACTGGATAACCTCTTTCATCGTGAACACGCCCAGTGATGTACAGCCCAAGACCATCACCTGCTTTTGCTATTTTAGGCACAAGGTCAGGATCTGGGCTGAAAGGCAAATATTCTTCAGGTGGACCTTTGTAAAATCTTCTTGGTTCTATTTCTATCTTATCAGCTTCAGGTATCACAACCTTTTCTGTCATATGACCGACACACTCATCCGACATTATCATAACAGGACATCGATATTTCTCTGCTAGATTGAACGCCTTGATAGTATAATCAAACATCTCCTGGGGAGAATCCGGTGAAATGGCAATGAGTTCATAATCTCCATGTGAACCCCAGCGGGATTGCATCATGTCTGCTTGACCAGTTTTGGTCGGGACTCCTGTTGAGGGACCACCACGTTGAATATTGAGTAACACAAAAGGTGTCTCCAACATCGCACCAAATCCAATACTCTCCATCATTAAAGAATAACCAGGACCAGAAGTGATTGTCATTGATTTGACTCCAGACCATACTGCGCCAAGTACGGCAGATATAGAACCGAATTCATCTTCCATTTGAATAAATACAGTTCCTACCTGGGGGCCCTTTCGGCACATCGCTTCGAAAGCTTCGGTTGACGGAGTAATAGGATAGCCAGCAACTAATTTGCACCCTGCAGCCAAAGCACCATAGCCAGCAGCAACATCTCCGTCTATATAATAGATACCAGTTAGTACATCTGTTGGATTAGCCTTCATCCCGTGAACCTCCTTTTACGTCTGAAAGCCACTGATTGTATCTTTCCATGTAAGAAGGTCTTTCTCTATCCACAAATTTACCGCATATTATTTTTGTCTGGAATCCAATATCAAGGTTCTTGGTATCTTCGCCATGTCTTATCTCAACATTATCGTGATAAAATTTCATCATATCAAGCCCATCCCCAAGCTTGTTAATTCTTGAATAATACATGCCACATGGAGAAATGACTTCCACCACAGAAAAACCTTTTTTCTGCAATGCCTCTGCTAAAGAATTTATCAACCTCCGAATGTGTAGTGTTGTCCATCGCGCTACATATACCGCACCAGACGAGTCTGCAATGTATGGAATATTAAATGGAGGTTCAACACACCCATAAGGAGAAGTTGTAGCATAAGCAGCGAGTGGTGTTGTCGGCGCCACTTGCCCTCCGGTCATTGCATAGATAAAGTTATTAACACATACTACAAGCATATCAATATTTCTCCGTGCAGCGTGTATAAAATGATTTCCGCCGATTGCAATAAGATCTCCATCACCAGAAAAAACAACTACCTTTATTTTTGGATTCGCAACTCTAATTCCGGTTCCAAAAGCAATGGGACGGCCATGAGTTGTGTGAAATGAATCAAGCTTTACATAACCTGCAACCCTACCAGTACAGCCAATGCCTGAGACTATACTTATCTTGTTAGGATCAATATTTGCTTTTTCGAGCGCAGAGGCAAAGGCGGTGACAGCTAGGCCGATTCCACAGCTAGGACACCAAATATGAGGCATCCTATCCATGCGTAGCAAATTCTCCATCGGGTGAATTTCGCCCTTCTTTGATGGGACGGATTGAATTTCTTGCGTCTTAGTTTCCTTCGCTTTCATACTACACTCCCTTATTAAACTCAATAATCACACTCTCTACTTTATCTGCTTGCACGGCTTGTTTGATTGCAGAAAGTAAATCATCAGTGTTCTCAACGCCATTTTCTCCATGAGGGACAAAGATAACATTTGCATTTCCATAACTGCATCGTTCAACTTCAAGAACGACCTGTCCAAAATTCATTTCTGGAACCACGAATGCCTTTACTTTTTTTGCAAGTTCAGCTACCCGTTTCTCAGGAAAGGGCCACACTGTGACGAGTTTAAGACTACCAACCTTTATTCCGGACTTTCGTGCCTGCTCCATTGCTTTAAGCGCAGCTCTCGATGTTGCTCCATAAGAAATAATTATAACCTCGGCATCTTCAGTTTCAGCCTCCTGTACTTCAATAATTTCATCTACATAGTTACGAACTTTCCACACCAGAGGATGGACATTATACTCCTGGCATTCCTCATTCATAACAGGATAACCACGATCATCATGGGTCAACCCTGTAACATGAAACTTATAGCCGTCACCAATATTCACCATACGCGGCACAAAATCCTTATCTCTTTTAAATGGTAAATATTTATCTTTTGCTCCTTTATAATATCTGCGGGGTTCAATTTCAATCTCCTCTGCAGGAGGAATTACTACCTTCTCCTGCAAATGAGCAACGTACGCATCTGACATCAATGCAACAGGAATACGGTAGCGTTCAGAAAGATTAAATGCCTTAATAGTGTAATCAAACATCTCTTGTGGAGAACTCGGGGAGAGAGCAATTATTTCATAATCACCATGCGAACCCCATCGTGCCTGCATCATATCTCCCTGAGCTGGACGTCCTGGCATACCTAAAGCAGGGCCAGCCCTTTGAATATCAACAATCACGCATGGGGTTTCTAACATTATGCCAAGCCCGAGATGTTCCATCATAAGAGACAGTCCTGGACCAGAAGTCACGGTCATTGATTTTTTCCCTGTCCATGATGCACCTAAAACGGCTGCAAGGACTGAAACTTCGTCTTCCATCTGGATAAAGGTGGCACCGACTTCTGGGGCTCTTTCAAGAAATCTCTCAGATATCTCAAGCGAGGGTACAATTGGGTATAGACCTAAAAATCGGCATCCAGCTGCAAAAGCACCTTCAGCACAGGCATGGTTTCCAGTAAGAGTATGAGAACCGGTTAGTACACCTTTTGGATCTGCCTTCACCCCGTTAGACCTCCTTTCAACCATCTAATAATATAACACTTGCTTATTACAAACTTTAAACATTTTTTCTCTGCGCTCCCGTCTTTATAATATCTAACGGGGTTCATTTCCTCCCTTTCTCTGCTGTCACATTAGCTGATTCCTCATTTTCTTTAAGAGTCACAAAAATAGCAAATTCTGGACACAGCATCTCACACAGATGACATTCCAGACAATCATCAGGATTTTTTACATAAGGTGGGTGATAACCCTTTATATTAAATTCCTCAGACATTTCCAATACATCTTTAGGACAATACTCAACGCAAAATGCACATCCTTTACACCGATCTTTAAATATATGAATCTCGCCACAGGGAATTTTAATCTTATCTAAATCAAGAGGTTTTCGCCAAAATTTCATATTATCTCCTCGTTGCTGGTATTATAGACAAAAAAAATATAATGTCAACAACAACCTAGTTTTCTTTTTCCTCTGCATGATGCTTGATAACTCGCGCCTGAGCAATGTAGATTACATCTTCACATATGTTAGTTGATAAATCAGCAATACGCTCAAGATTTTTTGCTACCAAAAGAAGTGGAATAGCAGATCTGATTGTTTCTGGTTGTTCAAGCATATAAGTTAGTAAAATTCTTATTGTTTCGTCTCTCATCTCATCAACAACACTATCTCGCTCACATACCTTTTGTGCCCGGGTAGCATCATTATCCATAAAACTTTTTACACTATCATTTAACATCTCTTTGACTTCTCTTGCCATTGACCAAATATTGCTTACCGACTTGATGCGCGGTTGCTCAATCAAGTATGCTATATAGCTAGCGATGTTAACTGCATGGTCACCCATACGTTCTAAATCGTTATTCATCTTTATTACACCGATTAAAAATCTTAGATCAGCACCTACTGGTTGATGTCGGGCAATAAGCTCTATACACTGCTCTTCAATTGCGATCTCAAACTTATCAATCTGATGGTCAATCTCCTGGATTTCTGATGCCATTTTAATATCCTGTTTCTTCAATGCCTCCAAAGATTTTGTAATAGACTCTTCAACCAGTGATGCCATCCCCAAAAGATCTTTCTTAACCTTTTGTAGCTCTTCATCAAAATGGCGGTCCATAATACCTCCTTA
>SOIY01000077.1 GCA_004376785.1 Candidatus Stahliibacteriota bacterium
TAATGATATAATGATGTAATGGTATTATTATATAAACATTAACAGTTAAGTATAACGTAAAAGAACGGAGAGCGTCAAATTCCTACTATAAGAATATGCAACACATGAACTCAATTGTTTAACTATATCACACAAGATTGTATTACAGGTTTACAGTAAATAACTCGCTATAATAAATCATTGACTTTTCAGGTAGAATAAATACAATTTTTCTATGAAGAAAATTATTTTAATACTAATTATATGCCTCTCCCCTATTCTTGCTGACAAAATTGTCATAACAATTCTCTATAATAACATTGCCTATAATGATGATTTAACGACTGCCTGGGGATTTTCATGTTTTATTAAAGGTCTTGAAAAAAATATTCTTTTTGATACAGGCGGCGATGGTGAAATAATGCTCGATAATATGGAAAAACTAAAAATCGAACCAGTGAATATTGATATCATATTTTTATCCCATATTCATCATGACCATGTTGGTGCATTATGGAATGTTATTGAAAAAAATAATGAAGTCACAGTTTATCTGCCAAAATCATTTCCCGAGGAATTCAAAGGACGTGTTAAAAAATCGGGTGCTATTCTTATCTCAGTTGATAAACCAATTGAAATTTGTGATAATGTATTTTCAAATGGTGAACTCGGCGGCATCTGGATTAAAGAACAGTCATTAATTATCAATACAAAAAAAGGGCTGATTATTGTTACTGGCTGTGCCCATCCTGGTATAGTAAATATAGTTAAAACAGCAAAAGAATTACTGAATAAAAATATCTATCTGGTTATGGGCGGATTTCATTTAAGGTCATATAGTGAAAACGAAGTAAAAAATATTATAAAAGAATTAAAGGAATTAGAGGTTACAAAAGTAGGACCGAGTCATTGCACTGGTGGAAGACCGATTGAACTCTTTAGAGAATCCTGGGGAGAAGATTTTTTTGATCTTGGATGCGGGGCAATATTTGAATTAGAATTTGAAGACTAATACAATAAACTAATCCCGTAAACTCTCGTCTATACTTCCATCAGGCATCATCCAATCCGGATGTGGCTCTCCCCTTTCCTCCATGTGGTACCTGACACAACTTTCCCAATCACCTCGACAATAAAGCTCGACCCATTTTTTACCCAATTTCCCTGTCTCATAATATCTTTTCAGAGAGCAGCAGGGATACCATTTACACTCAGACATTAAAACCTTAAGTTTTTTATAATTTTTTGTCGTTTCTTCTAACAAAGAATCACCATAGCAAAGTGCAGCAGGATGCTGCACTGGAAAGATTTTTTTCTCTTGTGCATAATAAAACTTGCCAAAAACTTTAGATGAATTTAAAGCAATACCAAATTTTTGAAAAATATATCTCATGGCATGATAACCAAGCGGTACTATCACCTCAGGTTCTATCAGGATTATTTCCTTGTTCAAATACTCACTGCAGGTTTGGATCTCATCCTGTTTTGGTTTTCTATTTTTAGGAAGCCTACACTTTATAAGATTTGTTATATATATCTCATTACGACTGATATCCGCCTCAAGGAGTAGTTCATCAAACTTTTTTCCGGACGGCCCGATAAACATTTTACCAGCCAAATCTTCCTTTTCTCCAGGTGCTTGAGCAATGAGCATCATTCTTGAATCTGTATTTCCCTCACCACACAGGGCATTTTTTCTTATCTCATGCAATCTACATTTTTCACAACATCTTATCTTCTTATTTAACTCAGCAATAGCTTCTATTTTATTCTGCGCATCTCTTGGGAACAATTCCAATATCATATAATAGTAATTCTATTCAAACACTCAACCCTGTCAAGAAATGAAATTAATCTCTTGACGATTTAAATTATTTTTATATCATAGGTTATGCAGCTTATCGCAATTACAGATATTCATGGTCATGAACATTTTAATAATACTATTGCAAAGACAATAAGTAATGCTGATATTGTCTTGATTGGCGGAGATATTACAAATTTTGGTGATGAAAAAGAAGCAGATCCGATTCTACAAAATATTAATCAGTTGAATAATCAAATTCTTGCTATACCTGGAAACTGTGATCAGCAGAGTGTAAACAAGCTTCTAATATCCAAAGAAATCAATCTTCATAGGGAGAGAAGAATAATTGAGAATATTACATTCTATGGTCTTGGTGGAAGTAGTAAAACACCCTTTCATACTCCCCAAGAATATAATGAATTTGAAATTGAAAAAATCTTGAGTGGTTTTGAAAAAACAGATACGCGATTTCATATTCTTCTCAGCCACTCACCTCCAGCAAAAACCAAAGTAGACAAAACATTCATAGGACTCCATGTTGGTTCCAAGGCAATACGTGATTTCATTGAAAAATTTCGACTGGATTTGGTTATTTGCGGTCATATTCATGAAGCACGAGGAGTTGATACAATTAATAACACATTAATAATCAACCCGGGATCCTTTCCAAAACATTATGCAATCATCAATTTAAACGAAAAAATTGAATATGAGCTTCATTGAAACAAAGGATTTAACAGATTCTTTTACCAATAGAATATGCCAAATCTTCTAATAATTTTGGGGCATTTTTTATTGCATTTTTTATGGATATAGATGATGTCAATATGCTGTATTGTCCAATTACACCGTATTTATAAAAGATTTCTGCATCCTTTGTAATACTACCTGCGATAAGAATAACTGGCTTTTTATATTTGTATGCTATGTCAACAACCTTTTTTGTTGTCTTACCGTATAGATTCTGCTTATCTATCTTTCCCTCGCCAGTGATTATTAAATCACTTTGTTCAATCTTTTTTTCTAATGCAACTATTGCTTTTATAATCTCAAATCCTGATTTTATTTCAGCATTCAATATCACCTTCATTGCACCACCTATACCACCAGCTGCACCAGACCCCAGGATTGTATCTAAGTTTATGCCATATTGTTTTAATATAACTTCCTTAAAATTCCTGAGAGCCTTATGTATGACTGGTATCATTGTACGTTTCGCGCCCTTTTGCTTTGCATATATTAATGCGCCCTTTTTGCCAGTCAAAATATTTTTAACATCAGATGCAATAATAATTTTTGTATTTTTTAATTTTTTATAAATCTTAGATGCATCAATTTTCTTCAGTTCGAGCAAACCGCGGCAGTTGAGTTCGATCTCATTATCAGTATTATCAAGAAATCTTACTCCCAAAACTGATATTGCCCCCACACCTAAGTCAATTGTTGTACTATCACCAATGCCCAGAATAATTTTTTTACAGTTTTTATTTACTGCATCCAATATCAGTTCGCCAACACCTTTTGTCGTGGTTAAAAGAGGATTTCTTCGTTTTTCTGGAACAAGTTTCAGTCCTGCAGCTTCTGCAAGTTCAATGATCGCAATCTTTTGTTTTGGAATAATACCATAGGTTGCGAAAACTTTTTTGTTTAATGGTCCAGAAACTTTTAGTCTTACAAATTTACCTTTAAGAGCTTTTGCTAAAACATATACAGTTCCTGTACCGCCATCTGCCAAAGGGACTTCTGTAATTTGGAATTTTTTAGATGCCTTTTTTAATCCGATTCTAATATGCCTAGCAACTTCTAAAGAGTTGAGTGATTCTTTGAAACTATTTGGCGCAACTAAAATTTTTACTGGTAGATTTCCTTTCAATATGATCATAAATACGCACCATAAATGGTGCAACTACATTTGAAAAATAGTCTGAACCTCATTTATAGATTTCAGGGTTTACTATATTAGGTGGTCTGGTTTTATTTACAAGTACTGCGATAACATTTTCAGCTACGATTAATGCCATTTTTGTTCTTGTCTCGATTGATGCTGAGCCAATATGCGGCACAAGTATTGTATTGGGTATTGTGATAAGCTCTTTTTCTACATCTGGCTCTTTCTCAAAAACATCCAATGCGCAACCGGCAATCTTTCTCTTTTTTAATGCCTCAACCAGTGCCTTTTCATCAACAATTGGACCTCTTGCTGTATTAATTAAATATGCAGTCTTTTTCATCAGAGAAAATTCTTTTTCAGAAATCAAATGATGGGTTGATTCTGCAAGTGGTGTATGGATAGTAATAAAATCTGATTCTTTTAATAAATCGTCAAAACTTTTATACTCAGCACTGTATTTTTTTTCAATATCATGAGATAATCTTGCTGGCTCATAATAGATTATTTTCATATGAAAACCTTTTGCACGCTGTGCTACTGCTCGCCCTATCCTGCCAAATCCAATTATACCCAATGTTTTATTATAAACATCATTACCCAATAAAAGCATTGGTGCCCAGCCTTTGAACTTACCTCCTCTTAAAAATCTATCTGCCTCTACAATTCTTCGTGCAGTAGAAAGGATTAAGGCAAACACCAGATCTGCAGTGGTTTCTGTTAGAACGCCAGGTGTATTAGTTACTGGTATGTTCCTTTTTGTTGCTTCATCAATATCTATATTATTAAAACCAACTGCATAATTCGCAATAGTCTTCAATTTTCTCCCTGCATCCATAATTTCAGCATCAATCTTATCTGTTAATAAACAGATCAAACCATGTTTGTCTTTTATCTTTTCAATTATTTTTTCCTTTGACATAATGTTGTCTTCAGGGTTAATCTTTAATTCAAAATATTTTTTTAATAAATTTATACCTGGCTGTGGTAATAAACGGGTCAATAATACTTTAGGTTTTTTAACCATATTATATTTAATCTATATTTCAGTAAAATTCAAGAGGTGAATTAATGATAGTAGCGGAGTTCACTCTGCGAATTCTAAGTTTAGTACTTAATAATGATCCTTTGTGGATAGTAATATTAATTAGCTTCGTGCCCGGCTTGATAAGGTTCTTTTTATTTCTGCGAGGCTGCAGCCTCGCCCTACAAAATATTATAAATCATGTGAGGGCATAAAGGTCCAAAGAGCATTTACTGGTACTCTAAAAATCTTTCTCGCTGCTTTGTCTAAATTTTCCGCACTAAGGCAAATATCCATTGCCTTTTTTGTAATCTGATACATGTATTTTCTTTTTCCTTTTTCTACAAAGACTATAATATCATTGCTCTTACTTTTCTTAACCATCATATTTGCTTTACCAAAAGTCGCAAAGGTCGAGCATTGTAATCCATCAATCAAACAAGTAAAAGGTTTTTCAAACTTGATTATAACTGTAATCTTGAAATCCATAATGCCTTTGGGCTTCAGATTCTGATTCAGATACTTGCCAAGTTTATATCCAAGTGCAAGAAATGGTCCATTATGACCGTGAAATCTAATTGCTTCTTCATAACTTAAAATTTTAGGTCTTGGAAACTTCATGTTTTTTTATTTTCCTTTTTGGCGAAAAAATTAAACTTATTGCAAATATCAAGCTGGAAACAATTATAATTACTGTACCTGAAGGAACATTAAAGACAACCGTATTACTTTTTTTTAGAATACTAATACATTATACTCAAAAGGAATTAACTGTCAAGTATAGAAAACTCACAACCCCAAAAAAATAATTCATACATATAATGCGCCGTTTCACCCTTTCTCCGTTTCACCGATCCTCAGAACAAGGGTTGATTTTTAGCATATATTAAATATAATTAACCATGGAAATAACAAAGGATACACCTGTTGAAGATGTGCTGCGAGGCTATCCCTCGCTGTCCAAAGTTTTTATTGAACTGGGTCTTCCTTGTTTAGTATGTGGAGAAGCCTTTTGGGGTACTATTGATGAACTGGCACGTCAGAACAATGTTGATGCTAATAAGATAGTTAAAGAATTGAATGAAACAAAACAAAGAATCGATGAAAAACTATAGATTTTGTCCAATATGTAAATGTGTTTTAACAAAAACAAAAGATGGTATCTATTACCGGCTTTCTTGCACAAAATGTGACTGGGTTTACTATTTCAATCCCTTGCCAAGCGTTGCGGCTTTTGTATGCGATAATGATAACAAAATACTATTAATTAGAAGAGGTGTTGCCCCGGGTAAGGGCAAATGGGCTCTTCCCACAGGATTCATAGAGCAAAGTGAACAACCTGAAGAAGCAGCTATCCGGGAATTAAAAGAGGAAGCAAACATCAAAGGCACGGTGCAGAATCTAATCGGAGTCTACACAGAAAAAACTAAGTTCTACGGTAGTATCATACTTGTTGGTTACAGAATTAGTTCAACCGGTGATAAACCAAAACCAGGCACTGATGCAATAGAAGCCAAGTTCTTTCCAAGCAGCAAGTTACCAACTATCGCCTTTGCAAGCCATCGCGCAATAATCAAGGATGGATTAGCAAAAAATGAAAACAAAATTTCATTTATAGAAGTGTTGAAATCGAAAATCACCGAAGCAACAATAACTCATACCCAACTATTTTATAGAGGAAGTATGGGTATTGATAGCAAGATGATGAAGGCTGCGAACTTGGCCCCTGGAGAAAAAGTTCAGGTCTTAAATTATAATAATGGTGAACGGTTAGAGACTTATACAATAGAGGAAAAATCTGGCTCAGGCAAAATCATTCTCTATGGTCCTGCTTCAAAAAAAGGTAGAGTTGGTGATAAACTCTGTATACTCTCTTATATATTTGTCAGTACTGATGAAGCAAAAAAAATAAAACCAAGGATTATTATTCTTGATAAAAGGAACAGGATAAAACGAAGACATATTTAGAATGTATACCCTGTTTTTTTAAACAGGCACTCACTGCCGCGAGAATTGCGAAACTGAGCGAAAAAGATATTATAGAAGTACTCAATAGCATTGCCCTTCACCTACCTCAAATCTCATTAAATTCCACACCTCCTGAGATAGGGATGATGGTTTATAAAACCATCTACCATGTTACTGGCATAGAAGATCCATTCCGTGAAATTAAAAAGGAATGCACAAAGCAACTATTATCAATTTATCCAGAGTTAAAAAAGAAAATAACATCAGCTAAAGATCCGCTCTTCACAGCATTAAAATTTGCTGCGTTGGGAAACTCAATCGATTTTGGCGCAACCCCAGATTTTGATTTAAAAAAAGAACTGAAGACTATATTTGACAAAGACTTTGATGAATGTGAATATGATTTATTTAAAGAAAGTTTGAATAAGGCAAAAAAAATTCTCTATATTGCTGATAATGCTGGTGAAACAGTACTTGATAAGTTATTAATAGAACAAATCAATAAACCAATTAAATATGCTGTAAGAAGTAAACCAATAATAAATGATGCAACTATTGAAGACGCACATGATGCAGGGATTGATGAAATTGCAGAAATCTTATCTTCTGGGTGCGATGCACCTGGAACAATTTTAGATTTGTGCTCAGATGAATTCAAAAAAATCTATAAAGATGCAGATTTGATTATAAGTAAAGGGCAGGGGAATTATGAAACATTATCCGGACAAACGCGTCCGATTTTCTTTTTGCTTAAAGTAAAATGTCCAGTCATTGCCCGCGATATCGACATCAAAACAGGTAGTATTATCTTAATTAAAAATAAATATGCAGGATAAATACACATACGGACCAGTTCCGTCAAGGCGGCTCGGATTTTCGCTTGGCATTGATCTTATTCCTTTTAAAAATTGTAGTTTTGACTGTATCTATTGTCAGTTAGGCAAAACGACAAACAAGACAATTGAACGAAAAGAATATTTACCTACTGAAGAAATATTAAAAGGAGTAAAAGAGATATTAAAAAAGGGCGACCACATTGATTACCTAACATTTTCAGGTTCAGGAGAACCAACCTTGCATTCAAGGATTGGTTATTTGATAACGGAACTCAAAAAAATGACTAAAATACCAGTCGCTGTTTTGACCAACGGCTCATTACTCTTTATGTCTGACGTACAAAAAGAACTTTCTGATGCAGATGTAGTATTACCAACTTTGTGTGCGACCACACAAGAAATTTTTAAAAAAATAAATAGACCCATTCCAAACATTGCTATTGAAAAAGTAATCCGCAGTTTGATAAGTTTTCGGAAAATCTATAAAGGAAAAATCTGGCTGGAGATTATGCTTGTTAAAGGTATAAATGATTCACTGTCTGAGATAAATAAGCTTAAAGACGACGTAGTGAAAATTGCCCCTGACAGAATTCATCTAAATACTGTAGTAAGACCACCAAGTGAAAAATATGCCCTTCCTCTCTCAACTGAAGAACTGCAGAAAGTAAAAAATATACTCGGCGATAATGCGGAGATAATCGCCAGCACTAAAACAAAAAGAGGACCAGCCTACATTATAGATATAGAAAAAACAATCTTTGATATAATAAAAAGAAGACCAGTAACACTTGATGATATTTGTAGTGTAACAGGTCTACATAGAAACGAGATATTAAAATATCTGGATCGATTACAACAAGATAAAAAAATAAGACTAACCAAACATGATAGCCGCAATTATTATGAAGCAATTCTGCAGGAGGTATAATGATAGAACTTAAAGATTTAAGTAAGGAAGAACTCTTGAATTTATTAGTCGATGCAGGAAAAAACTGGCTTGCCCATGATGGTCTGTGGTTTCAGGCAGTTGAAAATAAATTTGATTTAGAGACCGCAATTGAACTTGATGGCAAAGCATGGGAAAAATTCACCCAGATCGAGGCAAAACGCATAATGAAGAGACTGAATATTGAACCTGGCGGCGGTATTCCGGCTTTGATACAGGCATTAAAATTTCGGTTCTATGCTTTCATAAATGTTCAAGAAGTAATAGAAGTTACAGAAAAGCGCTGTGTATTCCAGATGGTTAATTGCCGGGTACAGGAAGCGAGAAAAAGAAAAAACCTACCTGACTTTCCATGCAAACCAGTCGGTATTATTGAATATACGTATTTTGCCAAAACAATTGATCAACGCATTAAGACACGCTGTATTGCCTGCCCGCCTGACCTACATCCAGAAGATTTCTATTGCCGCTGGGAATTTACAGTGGAAAATAGTTAATCTAAACCTACAAACCTCAAATTAAAATATCAAAGATACAGTTTTTCTTCTTATTTATCTTATTATAACCAGTTTACCTTTTGATTTCACTGCCTCCCCAAAATAATTTATAATATAGAAGTACACACCGGCTGAAACTTCATTTTGTTGATACATAGTAGGTCGCACCACCCACAACACCAGACCAAAACAACATTACTACTGTTATAACAAGTAATCTTCTCAACTTCACTCCCTCACATAATTATTATAATCTTACCAGTAATTTAATGTCAAAAACTTTTTTTAAAACCCAGTTATCTCACCATACCTTATCCATAATCACTTTTCCTTTACGATTGAACTGAATGCCTTCAAGTTTCAAAAGTTTACGTTTTAATTTCAAACCACCCTGAAAACCCCCCAATGAGCCATTTGATCTAATTGTTCGGTGGCAGGGTATTACAAGAGGGAATGGATTTCTTGCTAATGCCTGTCCCACAGCGCGCCCTGCCCTGGGTACTCCGATTTTTTTTGCCAATCTGCCATAGGTGCTCACCCATCTATAAGGAATCTGTCTTTCAATTAATAGAACATTTTCTTGAAAATCATAAAGCTGTGTTAAATCTATATTATTTAACGAAAATTCGATTGGCTTACCCTTTAAAAAATTTTCTAATTTTTTACAAATCTTATTAATAATAGGCACACTACCAAACACTGCATCAGGAAATACCTTTTTAATAACGTACTTTATCTTCTTTCCTGATTCTGGTAGAAATATCCTCGTAATCATTGCGTTTTTATTTTTTACCTTCCAGACAATCCCGATCTCACCAAACTGTGACTGCACTATCCTGTAGGACAAAAGTAGCGATTTGATTTTATACTCCTACTCACACACTCAGCATATTCATGAATATTCTTCAAAAAATATTGTTGAAATTCTTGTCTTGCAATATCCTTTATTAGAAATAGATCCAGGTTTTAAGGTTTTTCTAAAACTATAATTAAATGAGCCATAAATAAATGCAATAATTAAAAGTGTAATAACAACGAATAAAAATATCCAGAAAGGAATATTAAATGCAATGGCTATTATCAAAGTTATAATAAATACAAAAGCTGACCACATCCAATTCTTCATAATTTCCATTGTATAGAATTTAAGAAGATTGTCAAGAAAAGTAAATGAGATTTCTGAAAAAGACCAGAAATCTCTGCAATCTTTCTGTTATCACCGTAATCTTGAGAGCGATGAATATTTTTTC
>SOIY01000116.1 GCA_004376785.1 Candidatus Stahliibacteriota bacterium
GGATAGGTGCTGGTGTGCCTGCTGGACTTCAAATCCAGATGTCCTTCGAAAGGGGGACGGTAGGTTCGATTCCTACACGCCTCCGCCAGACAAACAGTGACTAGGGACTAGTGAACAGTGGATAGGGAACAGTGGCTAGTGAGCAGTGGCTAGTGACTAGGGACTAGTGATTTAATATGGAGGATTGAATGAATGTGAAAAAGGACAAACAAGTTAGACATTTCACAGATTTAGTTGTCTGGAAGAAAGCACATAATTTATTTGTCGATATATTTAAAAAAACAGGAGACTTACCACGACAAATTGGTGTTAACACAATAGTTGACCAAATCCTACGGAGTTGCGGTAGTATTAGCGCCAACATTGCCGAAGGATTCAATACGCGAACTACAAAACACTACATTCATTATCTCGATACTGCCTTGAACAGTGCATCAGAAACTGAGAATTGGTTATATAAAATCAAAGACTGTAATTTGCTTGCAAATGATATAGTAATCCCATGGCTTGATGTATGTTCTGAAATTGAAAAAATGCTTCAGAAAATGATCCAAAATCTAAGCAAAAAACTAACCACTAGTCACTAGCCACTGATTACTAGGCACTAGTCACTTTGCATTGAAAGTAACGCTTTGCTATTTAATCTCGTTTAGCAACGTCTGGTATTCGTCTTCATAGTACGGTAATTCTGTGCCGCCAATCTTTTTTATCTGCTTGTTGCCATTACCTATGCGGTCTTTAGCAGGTGGATGGGAGGCAAGTAATTTTTCGAATGCTGATGGTGGTTTTCCTTCCATCTGTTTGAATTTTTCAAAGACCTGAATCATTGCTTTTGGATTGTACCCTGAATTTTTTGAGTAGAGGATTCCATAATTATCAGCTTCATACTCATTTTCTCTACCATACCCCTGCAAAGTTAAACCAACAGCTGCATCTACCATTTGTCGTGCTGTCTTACCCATTTTACCACCCAGCGCAACTTCCATAATAATAGTATAGCCGTATATTGCCTGGAGGCGTTTTATAGAATGTCGTGCAACCACGTGTCCGACCTCATGTGCCAGAACTGCTGCTAATTGTGCTTCATTATCGAATATTTTTAAAAGACCAGAATAGATATATATAAATCCACCAGGACATGCAAATGCATTTATTTCTTTGTTATCGAGCACTTTGAATTTGTATTTTACATCTTTACGGTCGCACACCTTGGCAATTTTCTGTCCCACTTTGTTCACATAATTTTGTACTGTTTGATTATTCAGAACTTTTTCTGAGGATTCAACATCCTGTGCAACTTCTTTGCCGATTTGAACTTCTTGTGAGGTTGGAATAAGTATAAGGCTTTTTTTACCACCGGGTCCAGTAGTTACACAACCGATTATTAAAAATATGAGTGCTAATATAAATTTTTTCATAATTGATTATATTTAACTATCTAAGAAAATCAACATGTATGTTTGACAATTTTCTGGATATAGATATAATTCACAATGGCACAAAAGCGTATGAGCGATATTATGTGCATGCCGAATTATAAAGACGGGAGTATTGTAAATCTAATGAGTTCAGTTTTGAAAGCCTATGGATATGAATCCAAATATGAGGCTTTAAAAATTTTAAAACCTGATGAATTACGTGAATCTAAGAACATTGTTTTGATTGTTATAGATGGGTTAGGTTATGAATATTTAACTAAATATGGAAAAGGTACTGTTTTTAATGATTACCTTAAGGGTAAAATAACCTCTGTTTTTCCTGCTACTACAGCAACTGCCATCACAACTTTTGTCACAGGCGTTGCACCACAGCAGCATGCAGTTACAGGATGGTATGTATATTTAAAAGAATTGGGTTTGGTTACTACAATCCTACCATTTACTCCGAGGTGCGGTGGTTTATCCTTTGGTCAAATTAAAATAAATCCTAAAATTATATTCAATCAAAAGTCGGTGTTTGAAAAAATCAAAGCCAATTCATATTATATTATTCACAAAGATTTTTTGGGATCTGATTACACTGTTGCTTTATCTGGCAGGGCAAAGAGCGTTCCTTTTAATAGCCTCACAGATTTCTTTAGACAGATAAAACAGGTACTTTCCTCAACAAAGAGTAAAAAGTATATTTATGCCTATTTGCACAAGTTTGATTCGTTATGTCATGAATATGGGACAAAAAGTGCTGAAGTTTTCGCATATTTCAAAAATCTTAATAAAAAACTTATTCCTTTTTTAAAATCAATCAAAGGTACGAATACTACGGTGATCATTACTGCTGATCATGGCTTAATTGATACAACCGAATCTCGAATAATTAAACTAAAAGAACATCTTGAATTTGTTGATACTCTTACGCTTCCATTATGTGGTGATACAAGAATTGGGTATTGTTATGTTCATCCATCAAAAGCAAAATATTTTGAAGAATATGTGAATAAGTTTTTTAAGAATTGTTGTGAATTATATAAGGCAGAAGATTTGATCAGGACAAAATGTTTTGGTTTATTTGAGCCTAGTGAGAATTTATTTGACAGGGTTGGTGATTATGTTTTAATCATGAAAGAAAATTATATAATTAGAGATTTTGTGTTGGGCGAAGATGAATATTTTCCTAAAGGAAATCACGGTGGGGTTAGCAAAGAAGAGATGTTTGTCCCGCTGATTGTGGTTAACAGATAAAGTCATTAAGTAATTAAGTCATTGAGTCAATAAGTCATTAAGTCATTGAGTCATTAAGTCATTTGTCTAATTTGTTTGTTAGTATCGTTTTATTCGTTTAGTTCGTTTGGATCGTTACGAATACGAAGTACGAATTACGAATACGATATTTATCGATATTTCTGCCCCAGTATTCTTACATCACCTCGTTTGATTGTAACATTGTGTGTGTCAAAGTAAATTAACAAGGGCAATACATATTTGCGGCTTGCTCCAAGCAAATCTCTGAATTGAGATATTCTTATTTCTTTATTGCTTTTTAAAAATTGAATTAATTTTTCTTTTGCCTGTTCAACCATTTTTTTATGTATTACAATCGATTCGCCAACAAAAATAAGGATGCCAGTATCGAGCACGTACCTGTATGCCTTTTTAACTAATTTTTCATCCCCTAATCTCTGACTAAGGACAGCATCATAATTTGGTGGTTTATATTCAGCAACCAGGAACATTTCTTCAAGTCTTTTAACTATTTCGTCCATATTTTTATCTAAGACAACCTTGAAATCGAATAACCTCATTTTATTGTCATCGGTTAACTTAACACTTTTTTCCCGGGACATTTTTTCAAGCGTGTAATTTAACAGACTTTTATCAAAACCTTTACTGATATTTTTCAACAATTCGAGTTGTGGTATGCCGGTATTTATGGGATTATTTTTGTGATACTCCTTTAAGATGTTAATGATATTATTTTTTAATTTTTCAGAATTCTTCTGGGAATAATATAAACCCCTTTTTTCATCAATGCATAGCACCTTTTTATTATTTAATAATTGTTTTATGACTTCACTCACTTTTGGTAACGGGAGGTTAAGGTCATACGCGATTTCGTCAACTTTTCTTGGTAATTCAAAATTTGTAGCTAAATTTTCTTCAACCATTACTCCGGGGTCACCTGCTTCAACTTTTTGCAAATGCTCAATCAATTTTTCATCGAACCCTTTTGCTTTTGTCGCCTTTGGTTCTATTATGACACCACCCCCGATCGTTGCTTGAGGTGAATATGTTCTTACGACATATCTATCATTGATATCGCATACTGCTGGCGTTTCCAGGCGAAATTGTGCCATTGCTTTTTGGCCAGGTGCCAATGTTTTTTTATCAAGCAGCACAATCCGTCCCAGAATTTCTTTTGTTCCTAAATGGATCCGTAGCCGTGTGAGATTTTTAAGCGGTTTTCCTGCAGATTTAAGGAGATATAGGGACGCGTTTAAAAAGGTGGAAGGTTTGTAATAGCCTGGTTGCGCAAGCACATCACCTCTTTTTATTTCTTCTTTTTCTGTGCCAACCAGATTTATTGCAGACCTGAAACCAGTGCCGACCTCTGTAACTTTTTTATTGTGGACTTCTATTCCTCTTACCTTAACTTTTTTCTTGTTAGGTAATAATTCAAGTGTGTCCCCAATTTTTATTTTTCCGGAAAGAACTGTTCCTGCAACGACCGTGCCAAATCCCTTAATAGTAAAACATCGATCAATACAAAGTCTAAATATGCCGCGGTCCTTTTTCGCTGCGGTTTGGGTGATTAATTCATCAAGAACTTTTTTCAACTCATCTATACCTTCTTTTGTAATGCTGGAAACAGGAATAATTGGTGCATCCTGGAGAAAAGTATCGTACATGAGTTTTTTTACTTCATCTATGACGATTTGTAGCCAGTCATCTTTTACCAGATCTTTTTTAGTAATAACCACAACACCTTTTTTAATAGCCAGGAGTTTTAAGACCTCAAGATGCTCAATAGTCTGCGGCATAATTCCATCATCGGCAGCAATAACAAACATTACAAAGTCTATTGTGCTCGCGCCGGCAACCATATGACGTACAAACTTTTCATGACCCGGGACATCAATGATTGTTACATCGTCACCGTAAAAGACAAACCCCAGATCAGTTGTCATGCCTCTTTCTTTTTCTTCTTTTAACCGATCCGGGTCGACTCCGGTAAGTGCTTTGATCAGGGCGCTCTTGCCATGATCAATGTGTCCTGCAGTGCCTACTACAATGTGATTTTCTCTCATAATCTTCTAAATAAGCTTAACTTCTTTTTTTGCTAAAACCGACTCCGTAATAGTCAACCTTCTAATTATTGTAAAATTCGCACATAAATTTATTGACCATTGAGAGTTGAATTAAATGCTTCGACAATAATTTTCTCTTCACCTTTCAGGACGGTCCGGAAATCGAGGAGTAGTGTATCTTCTGATACGCGTCCGTAAACAGGTATGCGGTGTTGTCTTAATTTCTTTGCCAGTTCCTGGATACTCATCTGTTTCGATTTTACTGCGACAACAAAGGTTGGTAATTCTTCTGTGCTTAATGAACCACCGCCTATTTCTGATACATCTGCTTTTACTGAAATATCCAATTTTGAGCTGTGGAGTTTTTTGAGCTGCTTGGCACACTTGTTTGCCTGGTGTTTAATATCAGTGAGTGGTTTTAGTAGAATGCCAAGAACACCGTGATTTTTGATTAATGTTTCTTCTTTCATTAAAAACATTTTTAGTGTTGCTTCTAATGCAGCGTTAGTGAGTTTATCGCATCTCAGCGTCCTGGTTAAAGGATTCTTTTTGATTTTCTCAATAATCTGTTTTTTGCCAATGATAATACCACATTGAGGACCACCAATCAGTTTATCACCACTAAAACATACAACATCGGCTCCAGTTTTTATACTTTCCTGTACCATTGGTTCCTTTGGTAGATTGTATTTAGAAAAATCTATTAAGGCGCCACTGCCAAGATCGTCAATAACCGGAATAGAATATTTTTTGCCGAGCTGGACGAGTTCTTCTAATTTGACCTCTTTAGTAAAACCTATTATGCGATAATTAGATTGATGCACCCGAAGCAGTGCAGCTGTTTGTTCATTGATAGCATCTTCATAATTCCTGAGGTGTGTTCGGTTAGTCGTGCCGATTTCATGCATTATTGCACCGCTCTGTGCCATTATCTCAGGGATACGAAAAGCGCCACCGATTTCAATAAGCTGTCCTCGTGATACAATTACCTCTCTTCCTTTTGCTAAGGTATTAAGGATTAAAAGTGTAGCACCCGCATTATTGTTTACAATAATGCCTGCTTCAGCACCGGTCAATACTTGTATGAGACGACTGATTTTGCGATACCTGTCTGCTCTTCTACCATATTCATCGATCTGCAGTTGTGAATATCCTGATGATACAGAATATATTATATCAGCAATACCTTTACTAAATGGAGCGCGTCCCAATCCTGTGTGCAGTACAATTCCCAGGGCATTTACTGCACGGCGAAAATACGGGGTTATTAACCCCTGTAGTTCCTTGATGATACTCTGTTTAAGATGTTCTAAATTCATTTTTTCGCCAGAAACGATTCTGCTTCTAAAATCATCGATTGTATATCTGATGATCAATGTAACATATGCATGTTCAAATGTTTCCAGATATTCTTTAATCTCAGACCATTGTAATACTTTATCGACCGATGGTATGTTTTTCAACATATTATTATTATTCGATTTTTCTTTCACAGTAAATTATAAATAAAAGTAGTACTAAGTCAAGGCTTCTGCCCAGTGTATACAGGCAGAAACCTTGACTAAATGATTTTATTTCAGTACATACCATATATCAAAGCCGATTTTCCATGAAAAGTTGCTACCGCCTATATTTATCATTTCAAGTGGATAGAGGAACTTTGGTCTGATTTTCAGACCTGGGATAGGGGAATAAACAAGACCAGGGGTGAGGGTCAAACGTCGTTTTTGGGTGTTATCGATTTCATTACCGGCATCATCTTTGTTCTTAAAGGTTTCAACAAGAATGAAGGATAAAAATACCTTTAGCTGCTTACTGAACATATATTCTGGTTTGAAAAGAACTTCAACATTGTCACCGACATCAATATCGCCTGCAGCAGTTTCTTTCTTCATGTTGTACCAGTATCCAAGTCTGAAGTGCATAAGGATATTGCTGAATTTTTGAAAATAAATCGCACCGGCACCAATGTCCAGCGTTCGATCATCAAGGGTAGGGCTGTCGTCTTCACTTGAAGTAGGTAGCCGTACAGCAGCAACCCCTGTGATAAATGGTTTCCCTTTTCCACCAAGGAAATTATACCTGGTCTTAAGCCAAAGGTCCTGTAAACCAAATGAGCTTAGTGTATCCTTGTCCTTCTTCAATACCGGCACATGGGCCATGATCTCCCAATTTTTGATCGGTGCATAACCGAGCATGAAGTGTGCACCCATGACTGTAGTTTGATTGGCATCAGGGATATCTGTCCACTCTTCATCTGTCCAGTTATACAATTTATTCACAACGTGATAGAAGAGATTCATCTGGATAATAGGTTTACCTGCTGGGATTGTCTTTGCACTGCGCCAGATTAATGGCCCAGCATGACTCATACTTGCTATCAGAGAGATAGCAAAGATAAGGCAGATTATTCTTTTCATATTACCTCCTTACTCTTTCTATGAAAGAGTCGATTACAGCGATTATATTTTGACTATGTTGATATTGAATATTTTGTTCCGCCCTGTCGTGTGGTGTAGAAATTCACGTTCCCATGGAACAGTATCTCATTGAATTTGGGGACTATAAAGCACCTCCTTGGTTGTTTGCTGTCAGGATTTTTTCTAAGATTTCTCTTACCCTGATGTGGAGTGCTAAAAATTCCTTTGAGCGCCGCTCTCTTGGTCTTGGAAGATTGATCTTAAACTCTTGTTCAATACGTCCTGGTCGATCCCTCATTACAAGAATACGACTTGCCAGGAAAACGGCTTCATCAATATTATGTGTTACGAAGACCACTGTCTTCTGCTCCTGCTGCCAGATACTAAGAAGTTCTTCTTGAAGACGGTGTCGGGTTCTTTCATCAAGCGCCCCAAAGGGTTCATCGAGTAGTAGTAATCTTGGGTTGTAGCAGAGTGCCCGGGCAATTGCTATTCTCTGCTGCATGCCTCCGGAGATTTCATAAGGGAATGCCTTTTCAAAGCCATTAAGGCCAACAAGATCTATGAACTTCTTGGCTTCTTTATAACGAGGTTTTTTTGGGATCTTCTTCATTTCGAGACTGAAACACACATTATCGATCACATTACGCCATGGAAAGAGCGAATACTGCTGGAAGACAAGAGTCGTTTCACGGTTCAGACCTTGAATAGTTGTATCGGCAAGCATGATGTCACCTGAAGTCGGTTGCTCAAGACCAGCGATGAGCCGAAGAAGTGTTGTTTTACCACAACCAGTAGGTCCAACAATACAGAGAAATTCACCATCTCGGCAATCAAAAGACATCTTAGAAAGAGCGATCACTTCTTCTTTTCGTTCACCAAGATAGGTTTTTTCTACATTACTGACCCTGAGGAATGACATCATCGTTCCTTTGCCTGCCATACTGATGTTCGGTCGGCAATTACTTTCACCCCATAACTCAGGAGGGCACCAACTGCGCCGATCAAAATCATGCTGGCAATTAAGATATCCATTTCTGCAAGTTCATAGGAAAACATGATAAGATATCCAATACCAGCATCACTTCCAGGCAGCATTTCAGCAGCAATGATTACCATCCATGAAATGCCGAGACCTACTCTTAAGCCAGTAAGTATTGCAGGTAATGATGATGGGAATATTACCTTTCTGAACATTCTATTCTGATCCGCGCCGAGAAGTAATGCGGATTCAATGTAGAGGTGTTTTACAGATTTAACACCGTGGACAGTATTCAAAAAAATCGGGAAAAATCCGCCATAGAAAATAACAAAGAGCATACCCAGTTGTATATGACCGAAGATCGTTGTGGTGTATCGAAAACCGAAAACCTCAGCAATTGTATAGGTCTTAAATATAGCCATGGCAAATGGAATCCAGGCAATGGGGCATAAAGGTCTTAAAATTTCGATGATAGGACTGAATATTTTATGAAAAAGGAGGTATTTACCAACTAAAAGACCCAAAGGAATTCCAATAATGGCTGCTAATATAAATCCGAGAATGACCCTTGAGGCGCTTATTGTAATATGATGGATAAAGCTTCCTGTGTTGAGAAGGTCGGTAAATGGATGTACCAGATGGCTGATTACATCACCGACTCTCGGTAAAAGCGAAGGGTTATTTGCCTGTATGGCAAAAAATTCCCATACACCGATAATAATGATTGGAATTACAAGACCGAGCAAGATGGATCTCAAGATTTTAATACCATTTCTCCAGTTTTAGTTCTTCGGCGGCTTTTTTAAGGGCACTGAAGTCATACAGGATATCTTCGACCTCTTCATCTTTTTTGTCTTTTAACTTGTCATTCAATTTATCCAGGCCGTTCATCTCGTCAATCCAGACTTGCATTGTTTTTTTCCAGTAATCAGTAGGATTTGTTATGTATCCGGATGTTGGTATTGATTTTTCTTCTACTTCAATAGAGGTTCCAATCCATTTGGATGCGTCCTCAATAGCTACTTCTGGATCTTCATTCATATAGTTTGTAGCGAGAATGATCAACTTAAGAAATTCTTTGATCACTTCTTTTTTCTCGATCATTGCCTGATCAGTAGCGCCAATACAACAACATGGATGGTCTTTCCAGATGCCGGGCGGCAGTTCATTAAGATCAGCCACACATTTACCTACCCCTTTGGTTTCAGCAATTGCACACCAGGGATTATTCGATACATAACCGTCAATGATATTGTTCTGAAGTCCGGGGACTAAGTTCTTCTCGCCTTTCATGTGAACCATGAAAATGTCTTTTGTTCTATCAGATTTATCACTTGTGTAGGTTAGTCCTTCTTCGACAAGCGCTCTTTCAAAGATTAATTTAGCAATAGCAACCGGGTTTTTGAATCCGATTCTAATTGGTGTTTTCTTTTTCTTTGCCCAGACAACAAACTCTTCCCATGATTTTACAGGATTGTCTGGTTGAAGAACAAGCATATCTCCTTTTGTATGTAGTGGTGCAATTATCTTCATGGGCGAGCCTTTGTCAGTGAAAAAAGCCACAGCAGCAACACCGCCAAACCCAACCTCAAAATGTCCCTGGGACATAAGGGTCGGCATCTTTGATCCACCACCACACAGGTATAGTTCTACATCAGCGATTTTTTTGTCTCCTTTCATCAATTCATAATGTTTCTTTGCTTCAGCCTCTTTCAAGTATACATTGCAGTCTTCTTTTGTCCTTTCGTGTTCAAGGCAAGCAACATAGAGCGCAGTTTGGTGGTCATGTCCAACAAAGCCTACTTTAAGCACCTGTATTTCCCGTTCTCCACAGGAGATGAGCATTATTAAAATAATGCCCAGGCAAAATAGTTTTTTCATTATTCCTCCTTACTCTTTCTATGAAAGA
>SOIY01000200.1 GCA_004376785.1 Candidatus Stahliibacteriota bacterium
AAGACCAAACATAAACTTTCGATCTGTGAAACTATAATCCATTTCCTGTTGAGTATATTTAATCATAAAATCTGGCAGATATTTCTGTTTTGACAACGATAGCATTACCTGGGCCTTTTTAAGCCGCATCCTGAATGCCTTTAATGTGGGACGATACTCTTTAGCCAGGTCATAAAGTTCATTTATTTCCATACTAATCAATGAAGTATCCACGGCTTCTGATATTCCTAGTTTTTCATCCGGACTTCGGTTGAGCAGAATATTCAATCTTGCCTCGATTACTGCTCTGTCATCTATGAGTGCAAGCAAATCATTTTCCGCCTTTGCGAGTTCAACTTGAGCCCTTAACACATCAGCCTGAGGAACTTTGCTAATAGCATAATTGAGCGAAGCAATATGAAAGAGCTGGTTCAGGAATACAATGGATTCTTCTAATGTCTCAGTTTTCCTGTGGATAAGGAAGAGCTGTGCATAATTCTTTTTCACCCTATTTATAATTTCCTGTTCTTTTTGTCTGTATTCATTTTCATACTCTTGAGCCTCGGTCTTGGCAAATTTTGATAAAGTCCCAAGTTTTGTTGGAAAAAGGAATTGCTGACTAATACTGTACATTCTCATATTGCCAGCAAACTCAACATCTATCATAGGATCCATTAAATAACGGAAACCTGAGGTCCTCGACCTTGCTGCCTCATAGCGTGCTGCTGCAGCCAGGATCTCAGGATTATGCAATTTTGCTTCTTCGATGAGATCACTGAGATTCAAGACGTTTAGGGCATCAGCATTGCCAAAACGAAAAATAGACAACGCCAACAGAATACACATTGTCCATTTAAAATTCCTCATCGATATTATAGACGGTGTGCAGGTATTAAAGTTACGCACTAATTGACAAGTTAGGGAATCTATAAAGAATTGATTATACTTTGTAGTTTCGTTACAAAAGGCTTACTGCCAATTGCAGCATTTCTTCCAGCACGGATAGGGAGGTTGTTCATCACTTGATTCTGGATTTAACATATAGCCCACACAACGATGGCGTTCAGCGCATAAATTAATTGCTTCATTGATAACTGCAGTATCATCTCTACAAGCCATTGGTTTTATTTCTTCTAAAACTCTCTGCTGATGCTGGTTACATTTTCCAACCTTTGCTACCAATATGGCAGAACGTTCAGCAGATAATGATTCTGAGTATTTTAAGGCCGACTGAGCCTCGTTCAACATAGCATTCAATAATACTTTATTAATCATTTCGCCTTCTTTAAACGAGAGCACCAATTCGTTAGTTCTTCTATCAGCAAAAACCAGATGTAGTTCTGCTTTGCCTTCAGGGTTCACAGTCAAGGTGTACTGAACTTTTTCAGTAAAAAGTTTTATTGGATATAGAAAATCACCAGGTACACTCTTAGCGCTCAACGACATGCTTGTCCATCCAATGAATATTATCAATAGCACCACTGCGATAGCTCGGACAAATGCTGGCTGTAACGAGAATATTTTTCTGAACGAAAATTTCTTTTCTTTCTGCCTTTCTTTGACAGCCATCTCACGTATCTTTGTCAAAACGGATTCAACTACTTCTGGATTCGGCTCAGGTTTGGGCAGATCTTCAATCCTTTCAGCAAGTCTCAAAAGTGGTTCTAATTCCTCGGCAAATTCCGGATATGCTCTTAAACAATCTTCGATACTTTTTCCTTTTTTAATCTCTTCTAATAATTGGTCTAATATTTCATCACGCTTTAATTTCATAACCTTTTTTCCTAAAATATTCTCTCAATGCTTTTAATGCTCGAAATTGCATAACTTTAATCGCACCAACTGATTTTCCCATAATCTTTGCAGTCTCCTCGTTGTTATAGCCCTCAATAAATCTCAGAAGAATGACATGCTTCTGTTCATCAGTTATATTATTTAAGGCATCCTTGAGTTTTTCCTGGGTCATGACCTGTTCACTTATTGGCAGGGACTTATCTGGAATTTCACCAGGAAAGTCTGATAGACTTACTGCTGAGCGCTTTGCACGTTTGCGATAAAAATCAATCACTGTATTCGCTGCAATTTTATAAACCCAGGCATGGAAATTGCCCTTTTGTCTTCTTAGGGCCTTTACCATTTTCAAAACCACCTCACTCGTTAAATCCTCAGTATCTTCTCTATGGTTAACCCGATAAAAAATATAACTGTAAATTCTCGCATAGACATATTCACAAAGTTTTGTTAAGGAATCAGTGTCATCTTTCTTTGCGTTATCAATAATCAACGCAAGCTTATCATCACTGATTTCCCTTCTCAATAATAAAGACGAGTTTTTCTTCATAAAGTTACGCAGAATTATAGTCTTTTATTCAAAAAAGTCAATTTATTCAATTGCCAAACTTGTATTTTTTAAGGTTTGATGAATCTCCGAAGAGTCTCGTTCCTATTTTTCGAAGTCCGCAGACTCACGTGGAGTCCACGAGACTCCAATAAATGCCAATAGGGAACGGGTAATATTCCACAAAAAATGACCTAGTTATTCAATTACCCAATGACTATTTTGTTATCGTGACCTGCCACCTATTATCCAGTCCTTTTTTAACCTTTTGGCATTTTATCTGGTTCCTTGATAAATGCCGAGAGGATGATTGATACAATGCTCACAATGAGCGCACCCAGGAAAGCAGACCAGAAGCCATCCACGTAAAAGCCGACATGGAACCAGTTGACCGCGATGGACGAGGCCAGCCACAAGGTAAGCCCATTAATCACCAGCACGAACAGACCCAGGGTGAGGATGATGAACGAACAAGTGAGCAATTTGAGTAGCGGGCGCACAACTGCGTTAACAAGCCCGAGGATAACCGCCATTACCGCATAGATGAGCCACGCGTTTCCCTCGACGCGGATGCCCGGCACGAGCCAGGCTGCCACAAAAAGCGAGAAAGCGATGATTACCCAACGAAGAAGTAGTTTCATTTTGATCTCCTTTTTTCGTTTTTTAATTAAAAAATTTCGCAATAATAATTATAATAATTCTTTTCATCTTTTTCCTTCTTCCCATTATTATATTTAGTATTTATACTATTTCAAGAATCTAATTCAACTCTTCAGGATGGGTTGGTATCGAGTAAATCAAGATGTCGAAGATCTCGA
>SOIY01000345.1 GCA_004376785.1 Candidatus Stahliibacteriota bacterium
CTAAGCCTTACTTTTCTTCTGCCAGTTTTTCTTTTAGCTCCTGCAGCAAATTGATTGCATCATCAATCTTACTTTTGTCAATCAGCTCGCTGATCCTTGATTTATATTCGACTTTAATATTTGCATTGCCGGATGCACCCAGACTTTCAATATCGAATTCATGCATACCTTCAGTTCTGAATTCTTGTTTCGGCTTCGCCTCAACCTGTGTTTCATCCATTACTTCCTCAGAAATTGGAGGTTTATCAATTTCTTGAATTTCTCTAACCTCTATATCATTTGACCTTTCCTGAGTTATATCTTTAGTCTTTTCTTTTGGTTCTTTCTCTTTAACCAAAGAATCCAACACTGATTCATTCTTTTTTTCTTTTTTTAATTTATCAATTATACCCATCTATCTCTGCCTCAAATAACTTAACCTTTTAACAAATGTATTACTCACCGATCTTTCCTTCTTTATATAATTTAATAGCCTCATTCGCCTCACGATTTGACGGGTCAATTTCAAGAGCGTATTGATAAGCCTTTATTGCATCATCAAATTTTTCTAATTCGATCAGGGCATTACCAAGATTAACATATGCCGTCGCATAATTAACATTCTTCTTTACTGCCTCCTGAAATGACACTACAGCGTCATCTAATTTCTTCATTTTTAAATATAGTAATCCTAAATTATTATGTATCTCAGCTAAATTGGGTTCCATTTTTAATGCCTCTTTATAAACCTTTTTCGATTCATCGAATTGTCTCAGTTGAACAAGAAGCAAGCCCTTAAGGTTTAAATACTCAGTAGTTTGTTCAATTTCTAACGCCTTGTTTATTTCATTAACCGCAATTTCATAATTACCACGGTAGTAATAGAGTGTTGCGCGATCAAAATGATCAAGTCCCTCTTTCTTTTTCCCTGACTTCTGTTCTTCTTTATATCTTGCATCTTCCTTATCAAAATACTCCTTAATGTGTTCAACAATTGTCTTCGTGTAATCAGATACTATTGTCTGGCGGTCAAATGATTCCTTAAATTCTCTCTCCACTTCATTGGTCATGTCCTTGATTCGAGTATTCAAACCATCAAACTTGTCTGCTAAATTCGCAATATCAGCAAATGTTTCTTCATATTGTTTCTCAAGAGCGCCAGTTTCTTTTTTCATTTCTTCGATTAAATCATTTACAGAATCATGCATTCCTTCACCAACTTTTTCGACGCCTTTGCGCATACCTTCAGCAAGACCGGCAATTTTACCAAGTGATTCAATATAATTACTATTTAAATCACGCATTGTATCATTCATTGTAGTAAGACTATCAGATGACTGTTTAAATAAATTCTCTAAATTTGTTAATGCACCTTGAACATTATTCAATGATACAGATACAATTTTTTCAATTTCTCCACTGATGGTCTCCATGCCCACTTGATTAGTAGCGGCCAATTTTTCTAAGTTCTCTCTTAAAATATCCAATTTTGAACATGTGTTTTCGTTTGCCTTACCGTTCTTCTCGTTATACTCGGCTAATTTATTGAACAATTCCTCATTAAACTTAATAATATCTTCTGAGAACCGCATATTTGCGTTCTTTATCTCATTGACTTCTCCCTTTAAAGACTGGACGACTGATTTTATGCCCTCCCCCTGATTGTTGATCGAATCTTTTAATGTGTTCAAATTATCATTAAACCCAGAAAAAACCGTTTTAATCGCTTCAAATTTATTACTGATTGTCTCCATCAATCTGTCGAAACCAAGAACCATAACTTCATTCTGTTTCTTCAAAATATCAAAACGACCCAATAAAGCTTCCTGTAGTGTTTGTACGGTTGTTGATACTACAACGCCAAGTGATTCAGTACGCTGAAACATCTCTTCCTTCAGATCCTTCATACCATTTTTAACATCATCAATCAAAACACCTGTTTTCATATTTGAAGAAAGTAAAGAACATAATTTTGTGGCTCCATCAAATATCATACATTCATTTCTTATACATTCTTGAAGTTCAATCTCCTCACCGACTTTCCTTCCATCATCATCGAAGACATCTTTTCTTTCTATCAGAAATGGACACTTCATCAACTCCTCCCTTCAATAAAATATCTTCCTTTTGCCAATCTTCTATCTTGCGCAAGTTTTTCGTCACTTGCAATTCTCTGGGCCATACCCTCAATATCTATTTGCCTTAGGACCATAGCCGCTGCTTCATAAGAACCCATGGTTTCGTAAATGTCTGCATAAACACATGCTGTTTCTTCATCCACAGGAAGGGTCTTCATCATCTCGAGAGCATTTAGTGGACGATTCCTTTTAAGATATAGTTTTGCTTTCAATAGTGTATGCTGTTTAATTGAAAAATTGTTTTGCGGTATAAACTGAAGTTCCTTTCCAGTCATAGACAGCTTATTCATCAATAAATAAATGTTTGCTCGCTCTAATCTATCCTTGTCCTCATCTCCTTTAATCATCCCAATCTTCTCGTTAAAGTACTGTTTACGTGTCTTCTTTATCAAACGATAAATTGCCTTGCGATTTTTAGTTTTACCAAGAAGTTCAGTATAGAGTTTTATAGCTTTCTCAACCTCGCCCATTTCGTAATATATATGGCCTTCTTTCAAAATTATCTCTTCGTTATCCGGCATCAACTCTTTAACATGTTTAATAGCCTCAACCGCCCTTTCGTATTCCTTTTGAAAATCAAATATTTTGATAGCCAACAGGTATGCCTCAGCCATCTTGGCATTTTTCTTTAAAATCACTTTAATCTGGTAAATTATTGCCTCGGCAAAAGATGTATCGATTGCAAATAATTCATCAAACAGCTTGATAGCCTTGCTAATATCACCGACATCTTTATGGAAATTTGCCAAACATAAAAGAATATCACCACTTTTATCTTTAAAATCGTCTAAGATATTAATTACTTTTGTTGTCTCAGTTGGTGATATCTCAATCAATTTTTTATAAATTTCTGCCGCTTTTTTATGTTCCTTTTCATTCAGAAAAACGTCAGCAAGTAAATAATATGAAGGGATATGTTGTTGATCTTTATAAAGAATACTGGAAATGAAATTTTTCACCCACTTATTCTCTTTTGTATTTGATTTGTAGACATCATTAACTAAATCTAATGAATCTTCTAAATCATTATAATTGAAATATATTTCAGCCAAGCCTTTATGGGATTCAACATCACCAGGGTTTTCAGCGCAGATTTTCTTCATTTCAGAAATAGCTGGTTCACGATATGTCCTCTCATCTGCCTGAGCCTTAATGTAATATTTGACAGCCAAACTTCCTAAGTTCGCTAAATGGTATACTTTTGCCATCGCAAACTCAAGTAAAGGAGAAGACGCTACATTAATCAGCTTTTCAAATAGTGGAATAACCCTTTTTACTAATGTTACATCCAATTCGCAAGATTGCAGTAAATGCTTAATTGCATCCTCGTATTTTTCCAAGATAACTTCAACGCTGCCCATAGCGAATATAATTGGGGGATTTGCCATTGCCTTTGATGAAAGTGTTTTCAGCTCTTCATAGACATACTCCGCACGTGCCGGGAGAATTCTAACAGTCAAAAGATATTCCTTAACTGCCTCATTTATACGACGAGCCTTACTTAATGCCCTCCCTCGTGCAAAATGAGCAGGAACATTACTTTTATTAATGTTTATGATTTTATCAAGAGATTCTATTACAACTTCAGAATAATCTTCTGCACCATCCAGTGAGAGCATAAGAGGTCTTACAGCATCACTTAGGTTACCTTTTTCTACAAGAGATTGTCCCAACTTCAGATTAAAATATTGTGCCTCTCGTCCGAAAACATCAATTGCCCTTTTCGACTCCTCAATCACCCTATCCCAAAGTTTTCGGTCATAGAATGTATCAACCAATAAAGTCCGGACTTCCCGATCTTTAGGAAATGTCTTAAGCGCATCGTAAAACTCATCGACGATTTCAAAAAATGCTTTAGGATCAACCATTTGAGCAGTCTTAAAGAACTGTGTGGCAATCTCTACTTCACCCTCTCTCATAAATATTCTTGCCGCGGCAAGCAACAAAGGAACTGCCTTTGATTTTTCTCTAATAACCTCAATCAACGCTCTCTTAGTAACATCCCTGTGTTCTTCATCAGTAAATAACCTTTCAAAAATGTTTACAGATTTCTCATATTCACCAGTAAAGGCATAGGCTCTTGCTAAAGTAAGTTCGGCAACGAAGGGATCCTTTTTTCTGAATTGCTCATAAATAGGTATAATAATTTTGGATAATTTGGGATGCTTGCTTATTATCATATCAAGAGCTGGTAAAAGAGCAGCCGTTTTGTCAGGTGCCTGTTTAAGATAATCATTGAGCAAGGACAAAGCATTCTTTTCTTCACCGAGCATAATCATACTTTTTGCTCGCAGATTTAAATATTGTAAATCATCCGGTTTCTCTTTACATATCTCCTCAGTGGCGTTATAAACGTACTTAAATTCTTCATTAGCCAACAGATTCTCTAATATCACCAAAGCATTTTCATGATCGCCTTTGTGTGCATAACATAATCCCAAAAAATAAAGAGCTCTTGCGTTATTTAAATTTTTTTCTAAAATTGTATTCAAATTAATAATGTATTCATCAAGAAGTCCAGGGTCTGCTTTATATGCAGCATCAATAATATCTACTGCAGAATCTATTTCGTTTTGACTAAGATATGCTTTCACCAATCCATCAATAACATGTGGATTATTTGGTTCTACATTAAAGGCATCTTTATATTTTTGTATGACTTTTTCGTACTGAGCTTGATCTATTTCAAGAATTTTATCAAACTCACCGATTGCTAAAGAAATTCTATTTGCCTTAACATAGGTGTCACCGAGTGCATATAATATCTTTAAATCTTTAGGATTAATTCTTTCCAGCTCACGTAAACCTTTAATGACATCATCAGCTTTCTTTGCATCTTTTTCCAAAAGACTCGTAAGCAGATCGATTGATGCATTAGGATCACCTTTTTTAATATACAAATCTGTCAAAAATTTTGTGTAGGTTGTCTCAAGATCCTCAGGTGGTTTCGCTAAACTAATGATCGCAATAAGTGAATCAATACTCTCTGCAAATTTCTCAGATATCCTTTGTGCTATGGTAATAGCCCCCTCAAAGTTCTGATTCACCATTTGGATTCTCATTAAGAGTAGTCCGGCATGCCAATCATTATACCTTTCTCGTGCAATCACCTCTGCCCAACGCAATAATTGTTTACTATAGATATCGACACCAATCATTGAATCAATTGCCTCTGAAGCTTTTTCGCTTTCATCTACAAAAAATCTTAATGAGGTAAGAATAAGTACGTTCTCAAAATCTTTTTTCGACACCACCCTTTTATTATCAATACTCTGTTTAAGCTTATCATACCTTGTTAATAAAAGTTTAATCTCCCGATCACTAAGTTGCCTTAATACCTTATTGATTTCACCATACCCTTGCTGCTCAATATTCAATTGCATAAGAAAATCCGCTGAGTCAATTGAGGCATGTTGATAATACAATTCTGAAAGTAAAGTAACAATTTCATTGGTTTTTGAAGGTATAATTGATTTAGCCTGACGGAGAATCTCTACTGCCCTTCCCCTTTCTTCAATCCCAAAATAGAGCCTAGCAAGGTTTAAATATAAATCGAATGAATCATCGCCACCAGTCAAATTATTTTCAAGAACTTTTATTGCCGAACCTGCTCTACCATCTTCAATATACTCATTTGCCTTTTGCAAAGCCTTCTGAGGATCTTTTGCACTAAAAATATCAAACATCTCTTACCTTATCTATCAAACTCCTTTTCTATCAACCCGGTGTTTCAGTTCAATTTCCAGTTTCCAAACCCAAACTATTTAACCATCTGTTAAAATGTCTTGGCAATAGCAAAAATACTCTTTAGTTGTTCATCAGTCTTACGGAGTCGCGCAGAAAGAGTCTTTGTAAATACCCACAAGAGTTTATAAGCAATGCCAGTTTCTTGAGTCAACAATTTACGAAAGTTATCTTTTTTAATTAAAAGTAAAATTGTATCATCATTAGCAATGGCTGACGCTGAACGAGGTGCATCATCAATTAAAGCCATTTCCCCAAAATATTCTCCTTCTCTGAGAATTGTCAGTGCTTCTTCACCAACTCCGGGGACTATTGTTGAAATACGCACACTACCAGAAACAATAAGATAGAATGCGTCTCCAGTAGCACCTTCTTTAAAAATAACTTCGTCCTTTTTTGCTCTTTTCTCTTTGGAAATAGAAATCAGAATATCCATTTCACTCGGGGTCAATTCTCGAAAAAGATATACTTGACTTAGTACATCCTTGTCCTTCACCTTGCCTCCAAAGCCAATCGACACCTTTCTCCTCTTTTTACTGGATGTGGTTCTCTTTCCTGTAGGATCAATCCAATTGAGGCATTCCGAAAAACACTAATAACCTGTATTTTGGCAACATTAAAATCAGGCATCTCTTTCCCACCCATCTTTCTCTTCTGATAAACATCAAATATATCACCAACTGCAATCCCTGTTTCTTCGCCATGATCAATATATGCAAAAACATGTGGTGGTGTCAATTTCTCCTTGCTCTTTACTTCAACCACATAACCTTCAATTTCCTTTGTTGTAGAAATTAATTCTACATTTTCTGGCGCAAAAATGGGTTCATAAGGGGTAACAAAATCTCCTTTTTTGATAATATCGTAAGAAGCAATGACCTTACATCTTGAACCTTCATTGCCGATTTCTTCAATTTCGACCTTACCTAAAACAATAATTTCTTTGCCTAATTTTTCCCCGGTCTTGGGATGTTTAAGAACCTTACCTGGGCGATATATTGTTAGGATTTGTCCTTTTTTAACATCCTCAGCACGATCAATATAGATCTTGCTATAGGTTACAATTACCAGGTTATCTTTCGACTCAGCACCAACTATTTTACCCCAGTATGGTATATCCTCTTCAACAATGAATCCTGCACGATGAATTAAGTTCTCGCTGAAAACCCGCGCATCAGGCGTAACGAGCGAAACTACTTCTGCTGCAGGTTTCTCAGGTGGGGGTGTCACTATTGCTTCAGGATAATATTCTGGAACTTCTTCAGGTATTTCACCAATTCCTTCTTCTGGCGACGGTGGAATAATAAACCTCTCATCTGGATATATCCAGTGCGGGTCTTCAATCTCAGTTAAATTAGCGCGCCAAATATATGGCCAAAGAAATGGATTCTGATAATAAAAACCAGCGATATCCCACAGAGTATCGCCTTCTTTTACTTCATGTGTTGTCTCTTGCGCAAATATCGAGACAAATACCATAAGGATTAACAACTTCTTCATAAAACCTCCTTTTTTACAAGATAAGCCTCGCTGTCGCTCGGCTAAATCCCGTCTTTTCCCTATTTTATCTACCATATCTCCATCTACCCAATAGGTTTCTAACACTGATAAATCGATCATTATATTTAAATACTCTGGCAACTCTTGGTCCAATTCCCGAAGTAATTTCATAAACAATTGTATGAGATTTATTAGCACATTCTTCTACCCTAATCTCTTCGTTACCATCCTTTCCGATTAATGTAACAATATCGCCAACTTTAACGCCTTGAATATCTGTCACATCAACCATTATTAAATCCATACATATTGTGCCGATAATAGGTGCTCGCACTCCTCTTACCAACACCTCTCCAACATTAGAAAGAGCCCGTGGATATCCATCACCATAACCAACGCTTATCGTAGCAATCCTGCTTTTTCTTTTCGTAACAAAAGTATGATTATAACTCACAGGAGTATTCGTTTTTGCATTTCTGATATTAACAACCCTTGATTTTAATGCCATCACTGGTGAAAGACCTTTAGTATAATGGACATCAGGAGAAGAAGTCAGCCCATAGAGTGCAATACCAGGCCTTACAAGATTAAAATGAGAATCAGTATGTTTAAATATACCAGAGGAATTAGCAAGATGAATGCAAGGCGGATTTATCTTGTATCTTTTTAGGTCCGTAATTAAACTGCGAAATTTTTTAATCTGTTTTTTTGTAAACGCTCCATCAGCACCTGCCAAGGGAAAATGCGAAAATATTCCATCAATCTTTATATTTAGAGAACTGTTCATTTTCCCAATTGATTCTCTGGCATTATCATAAGGAATCCCTGTTCTAGTCATACCAGTATCTATTTCAATGTGCGCCTGAATCGGTTTGCCTATTGCCCTCAATTTTTTGTTCAGCATCTTAAAAAATTGAAACTCTGATATAGTGGGCATAAAATCGTATTTTATAACTGCGTCTATTTGAGTATATAAAATCGGGCTTAAAATCAGAATCTTCGATGCTATACCTGCCTGTCTCAACTCAATTCCCTCTTCCACACTTGCTACACCAAACATATAAACACCTTTTGATTCAAGTATCCTTGCAACTTCAATCGCACCATGACCATAAGCATCGGCTTTTATCGCAGCCATAATTTTAGCTTTTTTTACTCTCTTTTTTATAATTTTATAGTTATTAACTAAGTGGTCAAGATATATCTCTACCCAGACCCTTCCTTCTGAACCATTCATTAAAATAAATATATACATAATTCTAAAAAAATCAAGAGATAATTTCAGATATGTTAATGGATCAGTTAAACTTAATCGCTTTCCGCGTTGTGTATCAACAGGTTATTACAATCTAATTACAATCGTGAAGTTTTGCTAAAATTTACTTTTTTATAATGGCTTCCCGTTCAGGACCTACTGAGACATATTTAACTTTTAATCCAGTGTAATGTTCAATCAACTTTATATATTCCTTTGCCTCAGGAGGTAAATCATCAAAATTACGAATTTGGGAGATGTCCTTTTTAAATCCTGGAATTTCTTCATATACAGGTTTCAACTCACCTGCGATAAATGGGTCGAATTCTTTTGCATTGCTGTATCCAACAGCTATTTTCATCTTATCAAAATTTGATAAAACGTCAAATTTTGTTAAGATTATTTCATTAACCCCATTCAATCTCGCTGCATATTTAACGACTGAGACATCAAAGGGACCGCATCTGCGGGGTCTACCAGTTGTCGAACCAAATTCCTGCCCCACCTTTCTCAAATTCTCACCAAGTTCTGTATCACTTTCTGTTGGGAATGGTCCAAGACCAACCCTTGTTGTATAAGCCTTGGTTACGCCAATAACATTTTCAACATTAAATGGTGGTAAACCAAGCCCAATACTCGCACTACCACAAATCGTGTGGGATGAAGTGACATAAGGATAGGTTCCAAAAGTAATGTCAAGCAATGCTCCCTGTGCACCTTCAAAGATTATATTCTTATTATTCGCTACTGTTTCTGAAAGTAATTTAGTATCATCTACTATCATTGGCTTTAATCTTTCTGCATATTCCATATATTTATCATATATTTCACTATCAGAAAGAGGTTCAGCATGATAAATCTCCATGAAAATAAGGTTTTTTCTTGAAATATTCGCACGCAGTTTTTCTTTAAAAAGCTCTGGATTAAAAAGATCACCCATTCTTATACCAACCCTGCTGTATTTATCTTCATAAGTAGCGCCGATACCTTTTTTTGTTGTACCAATTCCCTGTTTTGTCTCTTCCCTTATTTTATCTAAAAGAATATGATAGGGCATAATCAGATGACAGAATTTCGAAATCTTTATGCGTTTACTAATATCAGGATCGAATTTACTTAGATTTTCCAGTTCGTTGAAAAATACTGCCGGGTCAAAAACACAACCTGCACCTATGACCCCGATAAGATTTTTATTAAGTAAACCGCAAGGTATTAAATGAAAGATTACTTTTTTGCCTTTAAAATGTACTGTATGACCAGCATTAGTACCACCCTGAAAACGGGCATCTATATCAAAATCCTTTCCCAGATAATCTACGATTTTTCCTTTACCCTCATCGCCCCATTGTAAACCTACTACAGCTATTTTCATAATAGCTAATTGTACATAAAGGTTAAGAAAAGTCAATACGT
>SOIY01000292.1 GCA_004376785.1 Candidatus Stahliibacteriota bacterium
TCACCACTAATAATGTAAAGTAATGATAATAAATGTCAAGTCAAGATCCGACACCATTTCGAGAAGATTTTATTCCACTATTAATGATGCCATTATTAAACTTGACTATTTTCTCATAAGTTGATATTTTTTTGTCGTTCAATAATAGGGAACAAGGGATATGAAATGCTCTAAATGTCATTTTGAGAATCCTGAAGATAGCCATTTTTGCAGCAAATGTGGCACACAAATTCATCCCTCAGAGAAAATCTCTTCTCCTCGTACTAAAACTATCCAAGCACCAATCAAAGAATTAACTATTGGGAGTACTTTTGCTGATAGATTCCAGGTCATCGAAGAGTTGGGGAAAGGCGGAATGGGCGAGGTTTACAAGGTCTTCGATAAAAAGATAAAAGAGAAGGTGGCTTTAAAGCTTTTAAATCATGAAATCGCTGCTGATGAGAAAGCAATAGAGCGCTTCCGGAACGAACTAAAATATGCCCGGAAGATCTCCCACAGGAATGTCTGCCGCATGTTCGATCTCGGTGAAGAGGAAGGAACCCAGTACATCATCATGGAATATGTGCCTGGTGAAGATTTGAAGGGCACTATTAGAAGGGTTGGGCAATTAAGTGTGGGGAAAGCTATTTCCATATCCAAGCAGGTGTGCGAGGGGCTGGCTGAAGCTCATCGGCTGGGAGTTGTGCACCGGGATTTAAAGCCACAGAACATCATGGTAGATAGAGAGGGTAATGCTCGGATTATGGATTTTGGAATAGCCCGCTCCATAAAGACGAAAGGAATAACAGGTACAGGAGTGATGATCGGGACTCCGGATTACATGTCTCCTGAACAGGTTGAAGGGAAGGAAGTAGACCATCGTTCTGATATCTATGCTCTGGGAGTGATCCTTTATGAGATGGTGACCGGGGGAGTTCCTTTTGAAGGGGATACGCCTTTAAGCGTTATTGTTAAGCACAAAAGCGAAGCTCCTCCCAACCCTAAAGAAGTTAACGCTCAGATACCTATTGATCTCAGCCAAATGATACTTAGATGCTTGGAGAAGGATAAAGAGAGAAGGTATCAAAAGGCAGGGGATATCCTTTCTGAACTAATCAAAATAGAGAAAGAGATTCCCACTAAAGAAAAGGTTCTTGAAATAAGAAAGTCCTATTTCCGGTCCTTTCTGCAAAAATTGAAGCCAAAATGGGCAGTAGCTCTTATTGTAATTGCCTTCATGATCTTCGGAGGGTATCATCTATGGAGAGGGTTCATTCAGCCCCAATTTGATTATGAGCCTTTTATTTTGTTAGAAGTATCCACAGGCAAAACACAAGAAATTCAAAAAAATCTTATTGAGTATTTGCTCCTTCGGTCTATAACAGCATCTACCAATCTGTATATCCTTATCCAAGAAGATTTTACTACCTACAAAAGAACAACTGAGGCAAAAGAAGTAAAGTCTAAAAGGCCTCTTATTGAGATTACTAGTGAGGTATCCCGTAAGGTTATGGGATTTGAAATTTCAATTTTAATGAGAAATAAAGAAAAGACAACGCCCTGGAAAAAGTTCGAATGTAAAGGACCTTATGATTTGATATCGGATAAAATAGAAAAGATACACTCATTTATCTCAGGTGAATCAGATGGGGTTATAGGAAAAATAGAGAGGGATAGAACTTTTTCTCAAATATGCACAGATAATTTGGATGCCCTTGGTCATTTCTTAGAAGGAGAGGAGGCATGGAAAAAGCGTGACTGGGAAGCCGCTCATTCTGAATATAAAACGGCCATTGAGATTGATCCAGAATTTAGCTTAGCATATTTAAAAATTGTTGATGTTTTGCTTTTTAAAGTAGATAGAGAAGATGCAAAAAGGAATCTTCAGATTGCTTGGGAGAAAAAAGATAAGCTTATAAAATATGATTTGTTTAGACTTAAGGCTTTGAGGGCTCGTATAAACTTCAAACCAGTAGAAGAGCGCCAGCATATCGGACGATTGAAAGAAGCATTTCCTTTTAAAAAAGAATACCGTTATGAATTTGCTGAGTCCTATTTTCACTGGGGTGAACCCGATGAAGCAATTAAACATTACTCAAGTGCATTAGAAATAGATCCCAATTATGCCCTTGCCCACAATCATATTGCATTTTGTTATTCCTGGATAGGAAATCATAAGCTTGCTGAAGAGCATTTTAATAAATATGTTGAACTAGATAATACAGCAAATTCTTATGATAGCTTAGCTTGTGGATATATGTTTGCAGGAAGATATGATGAAGCCATAAAGGCGCTTAAAAAGGGAAAAGTACTTAGGCCAAACCTCGATTATCTGTATGGAAGGCTTGCCAATATTTTCATTCAAAAGGGATTATTTACTGAAGCCGCTGGGACTCTTAAAGAAGAAGCAGCAATTACTGAAGGCGAAACGACTAAAGCTAATATTCATTTCTATTTAGCTTATATTGAATTCTTAAGGGGAAATATTGAAAAATCGATTCAAGAATTAAGAGATGCAATCGTTTTTTATTCGAGCGAATTTTATGCTGACAATGTGGATGACGCTTCCAATTTGCCCTTTTGGCTCACAGGGGTCATTGCTGCTCAAAGAAAAGATTTAAATGGGCTTAGGGAAGTTATAAACAAGATGGAGAAAAAAATTGAAAAGAAAGAGGTGAATGCAACAAACTATTTTCCAATCTACAAATTCTACATTCATTTAAAATTGCTTGAAGGCTACTTACATAAAGATATGAATATTATAAAAACATATATCAGAGAGGGAAAGAGGATAAGAAAAAAGATGGGTTTTTGGACTTCAATGTTTGACCTGGCTTACTTTTTTGATAAATATGCAGAAATTCTTATAAAACATAATATGTCAAGTGAACCATTGGAATTATTAACCGAAGTGATTGAATACAATCCTAATTATATTTCATCTCATTTAAACATGGCTAAAATCCATCTAAATAATAATAATATGGAAGAAGCGCGAAAAGAATATCAAAAAGCTTTAGAACTGTTGTCTGACGCAGACAAAGATTACACTTTGGTTAGAGAAGCAGAAAGCATCGGAAAAAAAATCTTGCCGCTTGCGATTTCAGATTAATAAGGGAAATGCATCAATTATTTCCTTAATATGCATT
>SOIY01000103.1 GCA_004376785.1 Candidatus Stahliibacteriota bacterium
GTTACTGAAATTATAATTAAAAGCCCGCAAACAAATCGTGTCCAGAAACCAGAAAGACCTGAAGCAACAATACCTGCTTCCAGGGAACCAATAAGGAAGGAAGCAAGGAAAGTACCAAAGATGCTAGCTTCTCCACCGGCCATGGAAGTACCTCCTACAAAAGCAGCAGCCATTGTCATCATCATATATCCATCACCCATTGTTGGCCACCAGGTTCTCATCCGGTAACAACTCAGTATTCCGGCAAGTGAAGCCGTAACTCCCATCAACATAAAAACTATTATTTTTACTCTATTTACATTAACACCCATCATCCTTGCAGTTTCCTGATTATCACCTATAAATAACACATGCTCACCAAACTTATGTCTAAAAAGTAAGAAATAGAAGAAAATTGCTAATCCTATAAACCAAATTGACTGAGCAGGAATTGGGCCTAACTTTCCGACAAAAATTTTATAGGAAATAGTTTTATCTACTTCAACTGTCCTGGCTAAACCATTAGATATAATATTGCTAAAACCCCTGATCAAGAATTGCATGCCTAATGTAACTACAATTGAAGGAATACCTATTGATGTAACTAATGTTCCGTTTATAAACCCAACTATTACACCAGATAAAATGCTACATATTAAAGCTAATATAACACTATTTGTAGTCTGAAATGTAATTGTAAAAATAAATCCTGTTAAGGCCATAACCGACGGGAAAGAAAGGTCTATTTCGCCCATAGCAAGCACAAAAGTTAAACCAAGAGCCATAAATCCTATAAAAGGAACCGTAGATAAAAATGATTGATATATTCTTCCGCGAAGAAAAACTTCAGGACTAGTAATCATAAACAATACAAAAATGCTAGTGGTCATAATTACTAATCCGATTTGAGATTTATATCGACTAAATCTTTTTACTTTGTACTTTGTTTCTAAATCATCCATTTTATAATATCCTCTCGCCTTGATTAATCTGTGTACTTACCTTTGTATATTTAATTAATTCTTCACTAAGTTCCTCTAAAGATAAATCCTCATGATTATAGGAACCCACTACCTTGCCTCGGTCAATTGCCACAAAACGGTCAGAGACTGGGTAAACATTAGCGATATTATGAGAAATATAAACACAAGATTTTCCTTTATCTTTAATAGCCTGAATAAACTTCAAGACCTTTTTTACTTCTTGTAATGATAAAGCCATGGTCGGCTCATCTAAAATAACCAGATCTGCTTCAAAGTACATTGCTCTTGATATAGCGACACCTTGTTTTTCCCCACCAGATAAGGTTTTAATTACTGAATCAACATCTACACCTATTCCTCTAAATCCCATTACATCATGCATAATTTTATCTGTTTCTTCTTTTTCTTTTTTTATATTGATAAACCCCAGTTTATTGGTAATTTGCCTGCCAAGAAAAATATTTCTCCATAAAGTTTGCTTATCTGCAAGAGCTTTTTCTTGATATACAGTTTCTATCCCCATACTATGAGCCATCTTCACAGAATATTTTTTAGGATTAATTTTTACACCTTTAATATACATTTCCCCCGCATCAAAGCAATGTGCCCCAGAAATAATTTTAATCAAAGTCGATTTACCTGCACCATTATCACCTAAAACTCCTACAACTTCATTAAACCCTACTTCGAAATCTATACCTTTTAAAGCTACAACCCCTTCATAGGATTTATATATATTTTTCATTTCGACTAATTTATCCATATATAATGTTCTCCTTTTTATAACAAGTAATAGTATGGTTTAAAATAATCCTGCAGGAAATATTTTATTTATAAAACTTTTCCTGCAGGATAACCTAAAATTAGTATTGTAACTATTATCTATCTTATCTTATTCCTTTTTCAGCCAATGGGGCTATCAAATCTATATTATCTTTGCTAATTAAGCCGCCACCTGTATCAATATGCAATCCTGAGAAACCATACATCTTAGTTAAATAAATTTGCATAATTGGTAGAAAACCTTGTAAGAACGGCTGTTGGTCTAATACAAGATCAGTATAACCACTTTTAATACTTTTTACGGTTGCAGGTGATAAATCAAAACCGGCGCCATAAATATCATCTGGACCCAAACCTGCTGCTTCAAAATAAGTACGTTGTGTAGAAGTTAAATTACCATGATCAGTTACAACAACTTTACAATCAGGATTTGCCTGTAAATAACCTACTATAACAGAAATACCCATCGAAGCATCCTTGTCTACTTCGGCTGAAATTTCCACATAATCTACTTTTACACCTATTTCTTCAAAAGCATCTATAGCCCCTTTTGTTCTTAATCCTCTGGTAGGTTGTGACAAAAGACCCCAAACAAGTGCTCTATCTCCTGCTTTTAATCCTGCTCCTCTAATCGTAGCTTCACCAAGAGTATAACCTGATTCATAAAGCCCCTGGCCTACATATCCAAATCCATTTGCGCTATAAGCTTTTTCGAGTTCAGGTAATGTCGTATTTTGACTGGTAACGATAATTCCCTGTTTCTCAGCTTCTTCAACAAAAGGCCTATATGCTTCGTCTCCGGGATGTCCCATAATTGCTATACCATCAGGGTTAGCCGCAATAGCTTGCTGGAATTGATCAACCATTTTCTGCGAGCTCCAATCTGACCATAGATATCTCACCTCAACCCGATCACCTAACATTTCTTCAGCTACTTTAGCACCATTATAAACAACAGTAGCAAAGGTTCCTCCGGGAGCACCGCCTGGGAAAAAGTAAATTACAACAGGATCTTCACTTGCCTGAGCTACTACCGGTAATACCAGAAGAGCAACACAAGTCAATACTAACAAAAGTAAAAGATTAATTTTCTTTAACATAATTTTTTCTCCTTTTTAATATTTCCTAATAATTTTTTAGCAATGAACTCACTATAGCAACCTTAATACAAAGTGCTAGTAAAAATCGTTATTCCTTTTTCACCTCCTTTATTGGTGGGGGCTAGTATCCCCCTACTTATTCTATTATCCCCCAACTAAAATACCCGAGCTGCTTATCTTTTCTCCATTATATTCTACTTCAACCTTGGGCCATTCAGGGTCATCGGTAATTATTTCATTTTCGGTTTCATTCACAATAATAGTATCTTCGCTCTTCACTCC
>SOIY01000235.1 GCA_004376785.1 Candidatus Stahliibacteriota bacterium
AAAAAGGTTTAAATGAGCCTCAAGTGTATCTATCTACTATGGAATCTATTATAAACAAAGTAAAAACAAGTCAAAGGGAGGAATGAAAATGATAAGTGTTGAGAATTTGTATCACGACTATACTGGGAAGGGGCAGTATGCGGTAAATGATGTGTCTTTTAACATTAAGAAAGGAGAGGTATTTGGATTTTTAGGACCAAGCGGTGCAGGCAAAAGTACTACGCAAAATATTATGACAGGTCTGCTAAAGCTACAAAAAGGTGAGGTGTTGTATGAAGGCAATCCTATTACAAAAATGAAGTCGGAATTTTATAACAACATAGGAGTTTCATTTGAGTTTCACAATTTATACACAAAATTGACTGGCTATGAAAATCTAAAGTACTTTGCTGGTTTGTTTGATGTACCAACTGCTGACCCAATGGAACTACTGGATATGGTAGGATTGAGAGCTGACGCAAATAAAAGAATTGCTAATTATTCAAAAGGCATGATGCAAAGAATAGTTTTTGCTCGTTCTTTAATTAACAACCCTAAAATACTCTATTTAGATGAGCCTACATCAGGACTTGATCCAACGACAGCGAGTCAAATCAGACAGTTGATAAAACGCAAAAAAGAAGAAGGTTGTACGATTTTTTTGACTACACATAATATGTTTGCAGCTGATGATCTTTGTGATAGAGTTGCTTTCCTGAATGAAGGGAAAATCGTAGCTATGGATACACCGAGAAACTTGAAAATGAAACATGGAGAAAAATCTGTAGTAGTCGAGTTTGCAGGTGAAAAGGGAATAAAAAAGTCAGTATTTTTCTTAGACAATGAAGAGGATAAAAAACAACTTAATAAAATTATCTTAAACAAGGAAGTTCAAACAATACATTCACAGGAGGCTACACTTGAGCAAACATTCATTAAGTTGACCGGAAGGGGGCTCATATAATGAACATAATGAGCAAACTTTTTAATTTATACGTTCAAGATATGAAATTACTTTTAAGAAACTCTTTTGTATGGCTAATGATGGGTACAATAATTATTTTTCTCATTTTGTATCATTTTGTAATAACAGATTCTATCGAACACGAAATAACTATGTACTTTGTAGACAATAGTACAGGTCAGATAATGAAGAGTGCGCTTGAGGGAAGAAATGTAGATAACGTAGTATTTATAAGTAATATTGAAGAACTTGAACAGCTTATTTTAGACAAAGAAACACAAGTGGGAATAGTTTTTGAAGGAACTATATATGAACCACGTTTTACAATTGTTCACGGTGAAAATATGAGAGAAGAAAATGTGAACTTAATTAGTGCATCGCTTAAAAATATGATATTAAATATGGCGGGTGTTAGTGTAGACGCCCAATACTCAACGAAATTTTTAGCGGATAGAGTAGAGCCAATTCCTCAAAATAAGATGTTGATACCTATAATTTTAACCTACGAAGTAGTAATGTTTAGTTTTTGGCTAAGTGCAGTATTTATGTTTCAAGAAAAAGCTGAAGGAAGTATTAAAGCATATCGTATTACACCAACGGGTACAGCAATATATATCACGTCCAAAACTCTTGCTTTTATCACAAAAGGGGTTGTATATGCACTACTGTTAATATTTCTGACTTTAGGTTTTAAAGTTAATTTCTTAGCACTAATTCCTATATTAATGCTAGGCATAGCACTATTCGGATTTATAGGAATGAGTATAGCTACATTTTTCAGCAACTTATCTGAATACATATTTGTAGCGATGGGTGTGTTAATAATAAGTATGCTGCCAATTTTTACAATTTTAATTCCTAGCTTTTCACCTTTTTATATTGAGTGGATACCGTCTTTTCCAGCACTATATAGCATGAAAGAAATATTGTTTCCTACGGGAATTGACTTAGGTAGACAAGTCATAACACTCGTGGGCATGAATATTATCGCATATGCATTATGTCACTTTCTTGTAACTAAGAAGCTGATGAAGGAGGGAGCATAATGAGAAAAATATGGAGTATGATTATAAAAGATTTCACTGTTGCAACAAGGGATCGTATGATGTTATTTATTATTTTCTATGCAGTGATTTTTGCATTTGTAATTAGAATATTTGTACCGACTGTAGAAAGCACGCAGGTAAAATTCGCCGCATATAAAGGCGTTAGTGAGCAAGTGATAAGTCAAATTGAAGATTTCGGTGAAGTAGATTTATTTGATAGTGTGGAAAGTGTATATGATAGAGTAGAGAGAATTGATTCAATCGCTGGAGTAGTAATGGAAGGTGAAACAATTCAGCTAGTATTTGAAGGAAATGAGCCAGAAGGGCTAATAGACACTTACAAAATGATACTAGCAGAAATTACTTCGCCAGAAATACCAATTCCTATTGATTATAGGGCAACAGAAGAAAAAGGTTCACTATTGATGGATTTGCTTACTGTAGTATTAGTAGTAATGGCTATTTTTATTGGAGGAATTAGTGCAGGGTTCAACATGGTTAATGAAAAAGAAACGAAAGCTATTTGCGCAATAGCAATATCCCCGTTAAATTTTGGAAAATACATTATTAGCAAATATGCAACATCTCTATTTATTGGATTGTTTGGAACACTGTGCGCAGGCCTAATTCTGGTGGGATTAACCATTGACTATGTGAAATTACTGTTAGTAGTAGTTTTTTCTGGGGCAATGGTAATAGCAACTTCAATGTTTTTAGGTGCTTTTGCCGAAAATGAAATGAGTGCGTTAGTTCTACTAAAAGTTACAGGATGGCTATATATGATGGTTCCAATATTAACATTCTTTGTAAGTGAAAAATGGCAAGTTATATTTTATCCACTACCGACTTATTGGCAAGTTATGATGATAAAAAATGTTTTTCTTACAGAAGTACAAAAATTTGATTTCTGGTTTTCAGGCATAATGACATTCGCAACAGGATTTGTGATGCTTCTAATTTTGGGTAATATTTTCAGAAAAAAAGTTCGCATATGATACAAGGTCGTGTATTGCGGAGACGTTTCATTTAACACATTCTTGAGAGAAACGATTATATTTTTTAGGAGGTGAAAGTTCATGGAATGGTATTGGTGGGCATTAATAGGTGTAGGAGTAGTTATTATTGT
>SOIY01000302.1 GCA_004376785.1 Candidatus Stahliibacteriota bacterium
CCTAATGTATTTCCCTCAACAGATGGTTTGCGTGCTAAATCTGTGATTTTATTGACAATACTATAATTTAGTGTATAATGAAAGTGATGATAATATTATTAATGTTCATTTCCTGCTGTTGTTTAGGAGGCACTGCGAGCAGTTCTTATGTCCAGTCTGGCAAGGCTTCGTATTATGGCGATAAATTTCACGGCAAAAAGACTGCTTCCGGCGAAGTTTTCAATAAATGGGATTATACGTGTGCCCACAAAAAGTTACCTTTTGGAACAAAGCTAAAAGTTACGAATCTTAAGAACAAAAAGTCTGTAATTGTCAAAGTAAATGATCGTGGTCCTTTTGTTAAAGGAAGAATAATCGACCTGTCTTATGCTGCAGCTAAGAAAATAGATATGATAAAAGATGGTGTTATAAAGGTGAAAATAGAAAAAATGAGATGATTACATTAAAAGCATGGGCAAAGATTAATATCAGTTTAAAGATTCTCAATAAAAGGGATGATGGTTTCCATAATCTTGAGACAACCCTGGTAACCATAAACTTGGCAGATTTCCTCGATATTAAGGAAATAGAATCTGGAATAATAATAGAATCCGAGGGTCTAAATATCAAACCAGAGGCAAATTTATGTTATCAGGCAGCTGATATTTTTAAGAGGAGATTCAATATTACTAAAGGAGTTAAGATTAAACTGATTAAGAATATCCCTGTAGGAGGTGGTTTAGGAGGGGGCTCAGCAGATGCTGCCTGTGTACTCAAGGGGATGAACGAGCTTTTCAATTTGAATGTTCCTGATGAAGAATTGATGGAGTTGAGTAAAGAAATTGGTTCAGATGTTCCATTTTTCATAAAGGGTGGAGCTGCCTATGCTCGAGGAAGAGGCGAGGAATTGAAATTCTTTAAGCTATCCAGGATGTCATTCGTTCTTTATTACCCGGGTTACCCGATTTCGACCAAATGGGCATATGAGGCATATGATGAATTTATATTGACACATCAACATGAAATGGATAATATTATAGAAAAAAAAGATGGGAAAAAGAAAAAAATAAGGAAAAGTTTTGTATTAGAAAATGATTTTGAAAAAGTGGTTTTCAAAAAACATCCTGATCTCGAAGATGTAAAAGCACATTTAATTGCTGCTGGTGCTTTTATTGTTTCTTTATCAGGAAGTGGTTCCTGTTTATTCGCAGTTACTGATGAAAATATAAAAAAGAAGGTAATAAAATATCTGGAAGGCATTGGAGCACAATTCTTTGAAGTGGTCACAATTTAAGCAATACGCTATAAGCCATAAGCTGTCTGCCATTTTGGGGCGTCGTCTAAGGGTAGGACCCAGGCTTTTGGAGCCTGTTGTGGGGGTTCGAATCCTCCCGCCCCAGGTATTGAGATAGGGAGCATGAGAGAAACGGAGATGGGGAGATTTGGCGATTCAGAGAACACAAGACGGGGAGAAATGGAGACAAGGGAATGCCAAATCCGTGTGCATCGGTTGATATCTGTTTAGATTCATTTTTGCCTCTCGGCAAAAAGGGGGTTTGATGCAAGATATAAAGTTGTTTGCTGGAAGCGCAAGTCAAGATCTGACCGAGAAAATATCAAAAAAAATTAGTATTCCAGTTAGTAAATGCACGGTGCGACGTTTTGCTGACGGCGAATTAAAAATAAAAATCGAAGAGAATATCAGAGGGAGGGATGTGTATATCGTTCAATCAACGCACTCACCAGCCGAGAATATTTTGGAACTTCTGTTGTTCTTAGATGCTGCGAAAAGAGCATCAGCTGATAGGATAACAGCAGTAATACCATATTTTGGTTATGCAAGGCAGGACAGAAAAGATGAGCCAAGGGTTCCAATATCCTCAAAATTGATCGCAAATCTCCTTGTCAGTGGTGGCGCAAACAGGATATTGACAATAGATCTTCACGCTGAACAGATCCAAGGGTTTTTTGATATTCCTGTAGATCACTTGTATGCTACACCGGTCTTTCACGACTACTACCAGGAACGAGATCTTAAAAATTATGTTATTGTCGCTCCTGATGCGGGGCGGGCAAATAGAGTGCGCGCTTTTGCCCGTCGTCTTAAAAAAGAGCTTCCCATTGCCATTGTTGACAAAAGACGGACCGGGCCAAATCAAGCCCTTGTTCTAAATGTAATTGGTGAGGTTGAAGGAAAAATCGCCCTTATCTATGATGACATGCTTGATACCGGAGGTACTACGGTAGGGGCTGCGCAAGCAATTATTAACAAGGGAGCAAAAGAGGTGTATGCTTGTGTTGTACATCTTTTGCTTTCGCACAACGCACTACAGAAAATCATTGATTCTGATATTAAAGAGCTCATCGTTACAGATACAATTTCTCTCTCTAATGAAAAACATATTGATAAAATTAGAATTTTATCTGTAGCAGGACTTTTGGGTGAAGCAATTATACGTATTCACCGTGGTGAATCGATAAGCTCATTATTTAAGGAGGTTGAAGAATGATAATAAATTTACAGGCGACACCTTATGATACTACAAAAAAAGGTGATGTTAAAAGGATGAGAAAAGAGGGTAAACTTCCTGCTATTCTGTATGGTCATAAGGAAAAGTCAAAGAAAATCTACGTTGAAAAACATGAATTTGCAAAAGTATTGGATGTTTTAAAAAAAGAAAGTGTAACCATTAACCTTAAAGTTAAAGATAAGGATTACCTTTGCGTAATAAAAGTAATCCAGCACAATCCGATTACTGATGAACTACTTCACATAGATTTTCAGCATATTCATAAAAAGGAGAAGATAAAAGCAACAATTCCTATTCATGTTTTTGGTGAAGCACCAGGAGTAAAGGAAGGTGGAATTTTGGACCAGAACCTTCATGAAATAGTTGTGAAATGTCTCCCAGCACATATACCACCTCGCATTGATATTGATGTTTCAAATTTAGATCTCGGTCACACAATCCACCTGAAAGATATCGATTTACCAAATGTTGATTTTGAAATAAGTGAGGAAACTTCGATCGTCTCAATACTTATCCCAAAAGCAGTTGCAGCAGAAGTGAAACCTGAACTCAAGGAAGGAGAAGAGGTTGCTGAAGAGGAGAAGAA
>SOIY01000237.1 GCA_004376785.1 Candidatus Stahliibacteriota bacterium
CCGTTTCTCCGTTTCACATTTACCAATGACTTAATGACTCAGTGACTCAATGACTCCATTACTCATGACTCTTCTTATTGACTTCGCTATCCCAGTGAATATTATTATATTATGGATAATGGTATTAGAGTAAAAGGTGCGCGGGTTCATAACCTGAAAAATATTGATGTAATAATACCCAGAAACAAACTTGTGGTTGTTACTGGTTTATCCGGTTCAGGAAAATCTTCGCTGGCTTTTGATACGCTTTATGCTGAGGGACAGCGCCGCTATGTCGAATCACTCTCTGCATATGCACGACAATTCCTGGGCATGATGGACAAACCTGATGTTGATGAGATCACTGGGCTTTCTCCAGCGATCGCAATACAGCAGCGCACTGCATCAAAGAACCCGCGTTCAACTGTCGGGACAGTGACTGAAATCTATGATTATTTAAGAGTACTTTATGCCCGCATTGGTACACCATATTGCTTTAAATGTGGTAGACTTATCCAATCTCAAACATCAGATCAGATTGTCGATGCAATATTAGAAATACCTGAAGACTCAAAGATTGAAATACTCGCACCAGTAGTAAAAGGACGCAAGGGTGAATATAAAGAGCTCTTAACCCGTCTCAAACGGCGCGGCTATGTTAGAACGCGGGTGGACGGCAAGATCTATGAAATCGAAAAAATACCTGAACTTGAACGCTATAAAAAGCATACTATTGAAATTGTAATTGACCGTATAATAATTAAACAAGGAATCCAGAAGCGGCTTGCGGATTCAGTCGAAATGGGATTAAAAGAAGCTGATGGAATTCTAAACGTCTTAATCAATGGCAAAGATACCATAACCTTCAGTCAAAAACTTGCCTGTGTGCACTGCGGTATAAGTTATCCGGAAATAGCACCGCGCATGTTCAGCTTTAACTCGCCTTATGGTGCATGTCAGACCTGCGATGGACTGGGTACAAAAATGGAAATCGACCCAGAAAAGGTTATTGAGAATCCTAAGTTAACAATCATTGAAGGCGCGATTAAACACTATGGCTCTCTCAGTAACTGGCGGAGGTCATTATTGGTTGGGCTTGCAAGAAAATTGCATTTCAGTCTAAATACACCGTATTACAAATTACCAAAAAAGGTTAAAGAAACAATCCTGCATGGAGATGATATACTGATAAACATTAAATATGTTCGCAGCGATGGCACGGGTCGAGGAGAATTTGAACAACAGTTTGAAGGTGTAGTACCTGAATTGATGCGCCGCTATCGTGAAACAACATCTCAAGCAATGCGTCAGTATATAGAAGATTTCATGACCATTTCACGCTGCCCTTCATGCCATGGAACAAGACTGAGATCTGAAAGTCTTGCAGTAAAAATTGGAGGTAAAAATATTGCACAAGTAACAGAATTTTCAATTAAACAGGCATTCGAGTTCTTCGAGAATCTAAAACTTTCAAAGAATGAACAGAAGATTGCCGAAGAGATGATCAAAGAAATTAGAAGAAGACTCAATTTTCTGGTCTCAGTAGGCCTCGATTATTTAACATTGGACCGAACTACTGAAACGCTTGCCGGAGGCGAAGAACAACGCGTACGACTCGCAACCCAGATCGGCTCTGGGCTTGTTGGTGTTCTTTATATCCTTGATGAACCTTCTATAGGCTTACACCAGCGGGACAACAAGAGATTATTAAATACACTGAAGGCACTGCGTGACCTCGGTAATACAGTACTTGTTGTTGAGCACGATGCCGAGACAATTTTGAGTGCTGACCATATAATTGATCTGGGTCCAGGTGCAGGCGAAGCAGGTGGTTATGTAGTCGCTACTGGAACACCAGAGAAGATCACAAAAAGCAGAAGATCAACTACTGGCAAGTATCTTTCCGGCATAAAAAAAATTGAGATACCCCAGCATAGAAGAGAACAATCTAAACGCAAACTCATTATTAAAAAAGCACAGGCAAACAATTTAAAATCAATAGATGCAGAAATACCATTAGGTTTATTTGTAGTTATTACTGGTGTATCGGGTTCTGGCAAATCCACGCTTATTGTTGATACACTATTCCGTGCTCTGGCACAGAAATATTATCATTCTAAATATCCTCCAGGTAAGTATAAAGAGATTCTTGGCTTAGAATATATTGATAAAGTAGTGAATATAGACCAGTCACCAATTGGCAGGACCCCACGTTCAAACCCTGCTACGTATACGAGTGCCTGGACACCAATAAGAGAATTGTTTGCCCAATTGCCAGAATCAAAGGTAAGGGGCTATCGTCCAGGCAGATTTTCATTCAATGTCCCTGGGGGCAGATGTGAACAGTGTGAAGGTGATGGTGTTTTACGTATTGAAATGCATTTTCTTCCTAATGTGTATATTACATGTGATGCCTGTCATGGCAAAAGATTTAATCGTGAAACACTCGACATTAAATATAGAGGAAAGAACATCAGTAATATTCTCAATATGTCAGTGACCCAGGCACTCGATTTTTTCCAGAATATCCCCAGAATTAAAAGAAAATTTAAACTGCTTGATGAAGTTGGCCTGGGTTATATCAAACTAGGCCAGCCAGCCACGACACTGTCTGGAGGTGAAGCACAGCGCATAAAATTATCAAAAGAGCTGAGCAAGATCGCTACAGGGAAAACCCTGTATATGCTGGATGAACCTACTACAGGATTACACTTTGAAGATGTAAAATTATTATTGAATGTCTTGAACCGCCTGGTTGACAAAGGCAACACAGTAATAGTCATCGAACATAATTTAGAGGTTATTAAATGCGCTGACTGGATTATTGATCTGGGTCCAGAAGGTGGTGATGATGGAGGGGAAATAGTCTGCGCCGGTTCACCAGAGCACATAACAAAAGTTAAAAAATCGTATACTGGACAATTTTTAAAGAAAGTGTTTAACCGCTCAATTTTTGTGCAGTAAATACAAATTTTGTGCATAGCAAAATTTTTTCTTACGAAATTTCATAGATTTTTAATGGCACGGTTTTTGCATATTATGCTTTTAAAGTGTTTGGAGTTCAACAAACACATTTTGAAATTTATGATGATATATGCCACGTGATCACGGGGCTA
>SOIY01000290.1 GCA_004376785.1 Candidatus Stahliibacteriota bacterium
CCTTAAGTCAACCCTAAATTACTAGGAGGGTGCTGAAAAAGTCTTCAGCACCCTCAAGATTTCTGGTCTTTTTCAGAAATCTCACTAATACGTCTTGACATATTTTCTGTTTTGGGTATAATTTAATATGCTTAAGGAGGTATTTAGCGACGCATAAGATGTTTGATGTCCCATAAAACTAAATTAATTCTTACAATATTGGATGACTTGCTATTGACAAATAGTTATTTTGCATTAGAATTATTGTTCTTGAAATATGAAAGATATTGATATTGTTAAATATTTAGCAGAAAAAAAGGCGCTTGTTGATGAAGCGCTTAAAAATTATTTTGCAAATACAAACTCTCTTTTTGAAATAATGCACTATTCAATTGATAGGGGTAAGAGGATTAGACCGATTCTTGCAATTATGAGTTTTGATGCCAATGGCGGTGAGGATATGAATATCATATTACCTGTTGCCTGTGGACTTGAATTGATACATACATATTCATTGATTCATGATGATCTGCCCTCAATGGATAATGATGATTTTCGAAGAGGGAAAGCATCTGCACATAAAAAATTCGGGGAAGCAATGGCAATTCTTTCTGGAGATGGATTGTTTGCCTATGCTTTTGAACTCTTTACACAGGGTAATGGTTTAATACAAGAAAAATATTCAGTAATAAAATCGGTTAGTGAGGCAGTAGGACCTAAAGGTATTGTCTTTGGTCAGTCTCTTGATATTAATAATGAGATAGATGCTACGCCAAAATCCTTAAGAAGGATTCATGTAAATAAAACTGCAAAGTTTATTGCTGTTTCAATTAAGTGCGGTGCAATAATGGCTCGCGCGCCCGAACATATAATAGATAAGTCATACAATGCAGGGTTATATATGGGTATACTATTTCAGTATACTGATGATATACTTGATATTATTGGTGAAAAAAAGAAATTAGGTAAAACTCCTGGAAAGGACGTAGCCTTTGGTAAATTGACTGCTCCTGCTATTTATGGTTTAGAAGGTGCGAAATTTAGAGCAGAAAGATATGCTGAATTAGCGAAGACAGGATTTTCTGCACTCGGTGAAAGATTTAGAATATTGAATCAAATAACAGATTTCATATTGAATCGAACATTTTGATATGATTTATTTTGTAATGCCTTCAATTGCCTTGAATTGCCATAGATCATTTAGCCATATCATGCCTTCAATTGCCTTGAATTGCCCTATATAAATATGTCTTACCTTAAAAAAATTAAAGTACCTAATGATCTAAAAAAACTAACCATTGAAGAATTACATATTCTTGCTCGTGAAATCAGAGATAAAATCATTAATAGTTGTGCAAAGACTGGTGGACATGTTGCGCCTTCATTAGGAGTTGTGGAATTGACAATTGCCTTGTATAGAGTTTTTAATGCAGATGAAGATAAGATAATCTGGGATGTTGGTCATCAAACCTATGCCCAGAAATTGATTACTGGCCGTTATGATAAATTCCATACACTGAGAACTTATAAGGGGATAAGCGGTTTCCCCAAAACAAAGGAATCAAAATATGATGTATTTAACACAGGTCATTCTTCAACCTCGCTTTCCGCAGCGACGGGTTTTGTACTGGCAAGGGATTTTAAGGGCGAAAATCATAATATTATAAGCGTAATCGGCGATGGTTCGTTGGGTGCAGGCATGGCTTTTGAAGCGTTAAATCATATTGGTCATCTTAAAAAAGATGTTATTGTTGTTTTGAATGATAACGAGAGGTCGATTGGCGAAACAGTTGGCGCGCTTTCCCAGTATTTAACAAGGGTTATTACTACGAAAACATATAACCGCTTTCGTGATGATTTATGGAAATTCTTGGGTCGATTTCCTCCCTATTTCAGGGATCGTGCGAGAAATCTGGCGAAAATAATGCAGGAAGGCTTTAAGGGTTTATACGCACCTGCAGTGATTTTTGAAGAATTAGGGTTTAGATATATTGGTCCGCTTAATGGCCATAAACTTGACGAATTGATCGATACATTTACCAGGGTTAAGGAAATGAGGGGCCCAAGATTCATTCACGTCGTAACAAAAAAGGGTAAAGGATTTGAAGCGGCTGAAAAACGCCCGGAAATATTTCATGGTGTTGGATCTTATTGTATTAAAACCGGTGAGGTAAAATCCAAAACAAAATCCTGGACTTCGGTTTTCGGTGATGCAATTGTAAGGCTTGCCAAGAAAAATAAGAAAATTGTTGCAATAACAGCAGGAATGTGTCTTGGTACAGGTTTAAAAAAATTCAGAGAAGAAATTCCTGAGCGGTTTTTTGATGTCGGAATTACTGAACAGCATGCAGTAACTATGGCTGCGGCACTTGCCATAGAGGGGTTTATTCCGATTTGTGCGATCTATTCAACATTCTTGCAGCGTGCATATGACCAGATTGTGCATGATGTGTCTTTACAAAATCTGCCTGTTATTTTCGCAGTAGACCGAGCAGGTCTTGTTGGGGAGGATGGTCCAACCCATCATGGACCTTTTGATCTCTCTTATTTTAGATGTATACCAAATATTGTAGTAAGCGCGCCAAAGAACGGTGAAGAATTTATAGCATTATTAAAAACCGCAATAAATTACAGGAAAGGTCCCTTTACTATACGCTATCCAAGAGGAGCCTGTGGAAATATTAGTAATAATGACCCGAAAAAAATACCTATAGGCAAATGGGAAATACTCAGGAATGGAAAAGATCTGGCAATAATAGCCATAGGTTCGATGGTTGAGGAATGCCAGAAAGCCCTTTCTAATCTGAAAGCTAAGGGTTTGAGACCAATTTTAGTAAATGGACGTTTTGCTAAACCGCTGGATGTCAAAATGCTTCAGGATATTATTAAAAGTGTGGATAAAATTATCACGGTCGAAGAGAATACGCTTATTGGTGGTTTTGGCAGTGGAATTAATGAATACTGTTCAAAAATTAAGGCTTTGGTTAAGGTATATTGTATGGGTTTGCCTGATAAATTTATTGAACATGGTGAAAGACATATCCTATTGAAAGTTGCAGGTCTTGATGCAAAGGGTATAACAGATAAGATATTATCTATTTCATGATTTCAATTTTCTCTGTTATTCTATTCACACAATTTATAGTTCCTTATGATACAAAAATTTTTTTGGATGCAGATGGTGAGTTTTTAATCTACGCACGCTGTTATCAGGATAAGATTATAAGCATAGATAGTATAAAGAGTGTTTGTGATTACCTTGATGAAGGCATTATGAAGCATAATCGTGGTTTACTTTTGCATGAGTTGAAAAGAGATTTGGTGCAGCGGGGCGGTTATGCAAGCCAGGGTCTATTTGGTACTTTTGAAATTCCTCTACCAAAAGGTGGTTTCAGCGATTTTATGGGTGAGACTGGTAAACTTGATGTAGGTGGTCATGTGAAGATTACCATTGGCGGTAGCGAGACGTTTATATCGAATTTGCCTGGAGAATCAGGTCCTTCGTTACTTCCAGAATTAGAAATGAAACAGGAGATGGCGATCAATCTTGATGGACAGGTTGGCGATAGAATGAGGGTGTATATTGATCACAATTCAGAAAGGGTCAATGAGTCTCAGAATAAAATTACTGTTACATATATGGGAAGAGAGGATGAAATAATTCAGGAGATTGAAGCTGGCGACACACGGTTATCAATTCCACCAACAACATATACTGGAGATATTCCTTCACATCGTGGTCTTTTTGGCATAAAAGGAACGGCAAAACTGGGACCGCTCGAGATAGTTGCCATTGCATCACAGGAACAGACACAGACACTGGAGATAGAAATTGAGGGTTCAACGCAAGCGCAATATGATACAACCTGGGCAAAAGAATATCAACGTCGACGTTTTTTCTGGCTGGGGCATTATAATGATATTATTGACCTCGAAGTTTATGTTGATGATAATATTTTCCAGAATAATAACATTGGGAACATAACATATTTTGGCGAGGCATATCTTGATACTAATGACAATAATGTGCCGGATGATACGGCAAATCCGACAAATTACAAAAAAGGTTATTTTACACTTAAAAGAGAGGGGTTTAGTGAATATTATCAGCTTGTGCCTGGAAGTAATATTATCGAACTTAATTATGGTCTTCCCACAGATTATGTTCTCGGTGTGTGGTACAAAAAGATTGTAAATGGTGATACAGTTGAAGTTGGAAGAGTGCTGGATAGTGCCGGTGTTGTATTCGATACAATTCAGCTTAAACTTATCTGCCCTGAACGACTCGATACATTATCATATACCTGGAACTATGAACGGAAAAACTATTATCAGATCGTATCACCTGGTTCGCGACTTGATTCACTACGCATATACTATATAACATCTGGAAACGAACATAAAGATATGCAGAATGATACTGCTTTTATTGATCTTCTGGGCCTTGACCAGAATCATGATGGATTAGTAGATGAAAATACGGTATTTTTAATGAGCCGCGGGTTATTAAGATTTCCAATCAGTGAACCTTTTGCTGATTCGAGTATATTAGATGACCCTGATCCGGAAATATACACTAATCCGTGGATGCAGGGAAAAGGTAAATACTACATCTATAAAAAGACATTGGAGGCAAAGCCGATCTATACATTACCGGCAAACATTGAAACGGTTTATGTCTATATTAATGAACGGATTCAGGAACCAGAAATAGATTATCATGTTGATTATGATGAAGGAAAACTTGAATTCAGAAAGCCCATTTTACCATCCGACAAGGTAAGAATTAAAGTTGAATATGCGCCATTCTTTTCAGCTGCTCAAAAATCCCTGGTTGGTGTTCGAGGTAGTTTGAGACCTTTTGGAGATGCCATGCTTGGATCTTCATTCTTTTATCGCACTGAATCATATCCAGCAGAACATATCAGATTAAGAGAAGAACCTTTTAGCAGGATGGTCTGGGAGGTCGATTTCGCGTACCCGCAGGATATACCTTTTATGACGAAATTTGTTGACTGGTTACCTCTTATCGAAACTGAAACCGAATCAAGACTGAACGTGAATTTTGAAGGTGCTTATTCTTTTTCTAATTTAAATTCGGAGGGTGAAGTATATCTGGATGATTTAGAATCTTCAACTGTTATTAGCAATGACGTTTCAATATCCAGAACATCGTGGGTTTTGTGTTCAAAGCCGCTTGGTCTGGATATGGATAATTATGTTCAGCAGAGGATAATCTGGCGCAACCCGCGTGATGCAGAACGTCTTCAGGCAAATGATATTTATGTAGATCCTCTGGATGATAATGAAATCGCTGATGTTTTGAAGGTGATTTTCAAACCTGATAATGATTCATCATTTGGTGGTTTGACCCAGTACATATATAGTGAAAATTTTGACGAAATTGAAAACCTGGAATTAATTATAAAGGGAAAAGGTGGCAGGATACATATTGATTTTGCCCAGGAAATAAGTGAAGACCAATTGCGGCGTAATAAAAACGGAGACTTTGTGGGAACCAATGTGTTGGATGATGAAGATAAGGATAGAAATGGTGTTTGGACACAGCAGGATGAAGATACTGGTCTGGATAGTATATATGGTGATGACGATTTGTATGAACCAGGCGACGAGGACGATGGCAATGATGACAGTGATTTGAATGATTATACAGGCGGGATAAATGGAACTGAATTGAATAAACTCTGGGATACTGAAGATATTGACCGAAATGGCATATTAAATTCTGAAGAAAGATATTATAGCTACTCTATAGATCTTGACGACACTACTTCAGAACGTTTTGTGAAAAATGCTGGTCTACAGGATGATTGGAAAATGTTTCGTGTACCAATCAAAGATTCACTGGAATGGGATACAGTTTATGGCCAACCTGACTGGCATAATATTAAATATGTACGCATCTGGTTTGATCATTTTGCCAATACTGAGACGCTGTTAATATACAAATTGAGTGCCACAGGTAGCAGATGGAAGAATTATGGCATTGTGGGTTATAAATTGCCGCCAGCCCCAGGCGAAGTTTTTACCCTTACTCCTGTAAATACCAAAACACATTCATATTACCAATCTCCATATCCGATAGAAAGAGATGAATTTGGCCAGGTTAAAACCGAGGGAGGTTTGGAATTTAAACTTGAAAATATCCTTCAGGGGCATACCTGTGTTGCCCACCGTCGAACTGATGATAATGAAGATTATCGTGCATATGATACATTAACTTTTTATCTGAATGCACATAATTCAAACCCTTTGATTTCACTAAGGATTGGTAGTGATAGTCTGAATTATTACGAATACACTACTGAATATGAGAGCGGTATTCCTGCCAATAATGGCTATAATTTATTTAAAGTATGTCTGCAAAACTTTGTTAATCTAAAAAAGGAAAAATCTAATCCAACCGACACAAGTACAATAAGTGATTCAGTCTACACAGTCGTTGGAAATCCATCTTTATCAAAAAATCAATTCTTTGAGATGAGAATAAAAAATCAATTTGTTACCTCGCTAACTGATACCATATGGTTTAATGATGTAAAACTGATTTCACCCGCGATAGAGGTAGGAAGGATTTTGAGAGGAAATGGTTCAATTAATTTTGCTGACCTGGCTTCATTATCTTTTGCGTACGATGAGTCGAATGGTCGCTTTAAAAGGTTGTCTGAGTCTAAAGATATTTCAACCAAGAGTGCTGGTCGCGGGTATTCAATTAGTTCAAATGTTTCATTGGATAAGTGTTTGCCTGCAGATTGGTCTTTCAATATCCCATTAGGATTGAGCTATCGCAAGACTATCTATGAGCCGCGGTTTTCAGTTTTTGCAGATGATATGGAAATTACGGGTGAAGAACGCGAAAAGCAGAAGTCCCGAAGTATAATGCAATCATATACAATTCACGTTTCTAAATCTAATTCGAAAAATTGGCTTTTCAAAAATACACTGGACCGGTTATCATATAACCATGATCGTTCACAATCTTATTCTAAATCAGCACTCAACGCTGATACATCTGATATTAAAAATCATCGTGCGACATATACTTTAGACCCAAAATGGAACTTAAAAATCTTTAACCAGACATTTTCTCTGCTTCCCAAAAATATGAGTTTTAGCGCCCTGTATACTGATAATTCAGTTAAATCATATTATCGCACAGATACCGATTCAGGTTTTAAAGAATCTGCTTATGGAATACAGCATAGAAAAACATTAAATCCCTCATTTTCAGTTGCGTACCAACCTCATTCAATATTGAATGCGAATTACTCTTTTTCCCAGTCACGCGACTCGGTTTTGGCCAGAAAAAGATATGGTGAAGAAGTTGGCAGGAACCAGAGTTTTAATGCTTCTTTAGCAAAGGATTTAAAGATAATTTCACCAAGATTGACCTTCAATTCTTCTTACAATGAGGATCACCGTTATGAAATCAGACAGGATGAGGATTTGCGTAATGTATCAAATACTGGAAGATATGGGATTGATGGTCAGGTTAATGTAAGTGGTATTATTAGATTCTTTACAAGATTGAGAGATGAGACAAGAGATTCACTGCACACAACTGGTTCACCTGCGTGGTTTGCTAAAGCGATTGAAGAATTTGTGTCTCATCTACAAAATCCAACACTAAATTTTTTCCGACAACAGAGTTCAAACTATCTGAATGTCAGGGGTCGACCTGATGTTAAATATCAATGGGGGTTGGTTGATTCGATACCTGAAGATGATATTGCACCAGGAAGTTATCCAGGACGAGGAACGATAGATACATATGGTCTTACATCCGGATTTAACTACAAATTTATAAGTGCAAATGGAGGATATAATGGTACAGTGAATAGAACGTTCAGTTATGGTGGTGATGAAGTTAGGACAAATAATGTTTCATATCCTAATCTAATTTTGAGGATATCAAAACTCGAATCACTGCCATTTTTAAAGAAATATTGTCGTTCTTCATCGATCAATACTGGATTCAATTTGTCTATTGAGGAACGGTACGAGGTGGATCTTGATACTGCTGATTTAATCTCAGATTCTAAAGGCATTAGTTTTACACCTTTGATTAGCTGGCAGGCAAACTGGAAAAAAGGTATATCATCAACTATAGAAGTTACTTATTCCGAAACAAATTCTAATAACTATGCAGGCGCTAGGAAAGTTCCATCAAAGATCCAAAATAGCGGAGGTTCAGCATCTTTGGCTTATACGTTTAGTGCACCACGTGGTTTGGGATTACCCTTCCTAAAAGGGCTAAAGTTTACATCAAATCTATCAGTGAATCTGAGATTAAATTATAATCGATCCACGAGTTATTTTGATGATCTCAAAAAACCGAAGAATAGTTCCAGCACATTTGGTGCTAATATAGGTTTATCTTATAGTTTCTCTTCGAGTATAACAGGTGGGGCAAATTTTGATTATTCTCAAAACGATGATATGAATAGTGATCAGAACTCCCGAAGGGTTGGACTAAATATATGGACAAATATAAATTTCTAAAATTCGTATTCGTGGTTCGTAAGTCGTATTCGTCGCAACTTCTGATGATGGCTTTTCTGTTTTGTATTTCAACTAAGTTGATTTTGGCAAAAGAACCTTATGAATATTTGACTGAATTCTGTCGTATTGGTGAAAGGGTACCTGGAACAATTGGGCATAAACAAGCAAGAAATTTTATCGCTAACAATCTTAAGAATCCAGAAATAGATTCGTTCTTCACACGCGGCACGTGGTATTACAATATATACAAGAAATATCCTGGCAAGAGTAAAAGAATAGGGATTGCCGCACATTGGGATTCTGATATTGGATGTCCTGGAGCGAATGATGGTGGTTCAGGGGTGGCATTACTTTTAAGTCTGGCTGATACCCTACAGCTTAATCCGCCTGAAATGGCAGTCGACATAATTTTTTTTGATGGCGAGGATGTTGGTAAAGCTGAACTATTAGGTTCAAAACATTTCGCCGCAAAGTGTGTTAATAACTATGCTTTTATTCTAGTTTTGGATATGGTGGGTGATAAAGACCTGCAGATTTACAAAGAAGGAAATTCAGCAAAATTCTTTCCTGAATTAGTGGATTCCATCTGGGAGATTGGTATGGAAATTGAACCATCAGTTTTTATTCCAGTAATAAAATACTACATTATTGATGACCATATTTCTTTCATTAAATATGGTATCCGGGCGATCAATATCATTGATTTTGATTATCCATATTGGGATTCAAAGGATGATACAATTGATAAGTGTAGTAAGGAAAGTCTGAATACAATGTATAAATTCATGTTGAAGATCATTTATCCGAAATACATCTACTAAGTGAAATTCCAAGTTCCAAGCACCAAATTACAAACAATCTCCAAATTCAAATACCCAAAATTTTTAATTTATGTTTAGGATTTTGAAATTAAGTGTTGTTTGGTTATTGTTATTTGGGATTTGTAATTTAATTTACCTTTATGAGTAAGCGCGAAATATTGGTTTTGGGAATCCTTATCCTAGTACTTGTTGCTATTAATGTTGTAAATTATGTTAAAAAGGAGAATTTAAAGAAAAATTCCACTGTTTTGCTAGAAGAGATTAAAGTTCAAATATCAGTAAATAATGTTGATGCCAGTGAATTAGAAGATTTGCCTGGTATAGGACCATCATTGGCAAACAGAATTGTGGAGTACCGAAATACATACGGCAAATTTAAAAATTTAGAGAGTTTGAAAAATGTGAAAGGTATTGGAGACAAATTATTCCAGAAGATCTTACCCTTTATCAAGTTATAAGTTAAAATTTAAAATTTAAAAGTTATGTTTGAAAGTAAAAAGTAAGAAAGGTTTATGGTAATGCAAAAAAGGAAAAAGAATTGAGATGCATAACTGTGATT
>SOIY01000306.1 GCA_004376785.1 Candidatus Stahliibacteriota bacterium
AATGTGTTGTTGACTTTTCCAAATTATCTTCTATAATTAATTGTGCGTATTGATTTATTTTTTAAAAAAGTATTAATATTTAAAAAGAGAAGCGAGGCAAAAATTATGTGCAATAAGAATCTTATAAAACTCAATGGAAGATACGCAAAAGCTTCTAAAACAGTAAACCCGGGTGACTTAATTGAAATAGAAACGGTTAAAGGCATAAGAAAAATTAAAGTACTACAAATACCACAAGGAAACATCGGAAAAGATGAAACAGAGTTATATTATGAAGAATATTAATCAATCTATCTGTAATTCGCCAAATTCGTTCAATACTCAAGGAATTCGCATCCCATGAAAATTGGCATTACACTTGGTGATCCAGCAGGTATTGGTCCCGAGATAATCTTAAAGGGAATCCCAAAAATTAGGAACCTTAAGAATTTACTCATATTTGGTAATAAAGATATCCTCAAAAGAGCAGCTCGTGATCTCCATATTTTATACATGTATAGAATAATAAAAAACAATATTATTGATTGTGTGAACAATGTAAAATTTCACTATGGGAAACCTACAAAGCAAACTGGACGTGCTGCAATGCAATCAATAGATAGTGCATTAAATTATGGTGTTGACATTATCGTTACACCTCCTATTGTAAAAGATGTAATAAGGTATTCTATTCCCAATTTCATTGGTCATACAGAATATTTTGCAAAATTTTTCCGGATCAAGAATTTCGCGATGGTTGGTTTGTGGCGAGATAAGAAAATCATGCTTTTAACTACTCATTTACCATTACGCAATATCTTTAGATATATTACACCGAAACATATTTTAAAAAAAATTGTTCTTCTTGATTGGGGTTTAAAAAAATATTTTAACATCAAAAAACCATTAATCGGTGTCAGCTCTCTGAACCCGCATTCATTTGAATTCAGCCTGGGTGAAGACGAAAACATCAAAAAAGGAATAGTCATGGCTCAAAAAAAGAAAATCGCTGCACAAGGTCCTTATCCAGCAGATTCATTGTTCAATCGTAATTTCGATGGATTTCTAACCATGTTTCATGATCAGGCAATGATTTATCTTAAGTCAAAAAAGGATGGATTAAACTTTACGCTTGGTCTTCCAATCATTAGACTTTCGCCATTATACGGTGCGGCTCTCGATATTGCAGGAAAAAACAGGGCAGACGTTTCAGGTTTTGTCACTGCTATCAAGGAAGGTATAAAAATATTTAAGCATGCAAGAAGATATGAAAAACAGTAATATTAAACAAAAAATGAAATATAGATTATTATTCTCCATTATTATTCTGGCTCTGGTCTTTTGCTCTCGTAAGGGTGATATCCAAAAAGGTATTGATGCGATCAAAAAAGGAGAATATCTAAAAGCAGTAAAATCATTGAATACAGTACTGAAAACAGATTCGCTAAATTCTGAAGCTCATTTCAATTTAAGTCTTGCTTATGCCCACCTTGATTCTATAGACAAATCTTTTTATCACTATCTAAAAATCTGTGAATTGGAATCAAATCTACGGGAAGATGTTCAGCTAAAGGAAATGTTGGCAAATTTTTTGAATTTAGAGCCTTATGCCTCGACTTTAGTCTCGATGAAAAGGATGAATCAGTTTAAAGGTACCTTCAGTCCGGATGGCAAAAAAATTGTCGTCGCAGCTGCAAGACGAGATATAGCAAATATCTATTTACTTAACCTTAATGGCAGTATCATAAAAAAACTTACCAAACGAGGAATGAACACAGACCCTGATTTTTCACCGACAGGTAAGCATGTAGTATTTGTTGCTGACATAGATGGTGATGAGGAATTGTATCTCTATGATCTTGTGACCAATCAGACCGAAAAACTAACCGACAATACTGCTGACGATTTTTCCCCCTCTTTTTCACCTGATGGTAAAGAAATAGTCTTTGTGTCAAACATGGACAATATTTATCAATGGGAAATATATAAAATTAATGTAACGAATAAAAAAATTAAACGTTTAACAAAAAACAAATACTGGGACGGTTTTCCTAAATTTTCATCAGACGGAAAGAAAGTCGTTTTTTCTTCTAAACGGAAGGGTAGTGAAGACATATATATAATGAAGGAAAATGGCGGGGGAGAAAAATTGCTTTATACAAGTCCGGCAGACGAAAATGACCCAATGTTACTAAATGAAAATCTGTTCTTTAAATCAGACAGAGATGGTAAATGGGAAATCTATCGATTCAATTTAAAGAATAAGTCCTTGATACGACTTACTTTTAATGCCTACCCAGACTGGAATCCAAGAATTTCAAAAGACGGCACCAAAATTGTAGTATCACGAAAGAAAAAGAAAAGGTGGCTGCTCTATTTTATAAACTTAAACAATCCAGTTTCAGCAGAATTAATCAAAGCAAAAATAAAGAAGAGTAAATAACATAAGATGAAACAATATAATAAACGCGCAAGAGACTTAAGTCTTGTTTTGGAATGTAAATTAGATGTTGACAAACTTTAAATTATATGTATAATTGCAAAATGAAAAGGAGGTAAAATGAAAAAGCTTTTTGCTATAGCAATAGCTGCTTCAATGTTGAGTGGATTGTATGGATTTTCAATTGGTCTTGGCGCTGCTTATGACAATTTAGCCGGGGAGGAAGATACAGATCCGTATTTCTCTGTTCGGGCTGATGTTATGTGTAAGCCCCTGCCGATTCTTGGTCTCAGATTTGGATTGATTCAGATAGACCTTCCAACAGATAATACTACTTATGCCTTTGGTACCGGTGTCTCTGCTGACGTACTCGTATTCATCCCAATGGCAGGCACGATAAATCCTTATATTCCGTTTGGTTTTTGGTACCACGGTAATACCGGGTCAGTGCTTACGCTTAAAGGCGGTCTCGGTGCCAATATGGGATTTGGCGGTTTCGCGGCTTACTTAGAAGCTGGAATAACCTACACGTCAATCAGTTATGACATTGAAGGCGTAGAAGATCCGGATGCCACAAATCCGTTTTATGTTCAGGGTGGTGTAAGAATACCAATTGGAATGTAATCGTAAGTCTATTATAAAAAGGCGGGC
>SOIY01000148.1 GCA_004376785.1 Candidatus Stahliibacteriota bacterium
TTTGAGGAGGTAACATGCAGAATATTATAGCAATGATCTTTATGATTACACAGATGTCGGGTTTTTTAATACCGGGGATGAACAAAAGTCTAATACGTGTCACTCCCAAAGAGAAAGAGGATGAAACATTGATGAGCGGAAAAACCACTGTAGGAGGTTTTGGTGCTCCTGTCGTAAAATTCAGTGAAATCAACGATGAATTCGCAATCCTTGTTGGCGGGTGTGGTGGTCTTATTATTAACCACGCATTTGTTATTGGTGGTGGCGGTTATGGTCTGGTGAATGACATAGAGGTGAGTGGACTACCATATCCAGAATATCGATGGTTGAATTTTGGCTATGGTGGACTGTTATTAGGATATGTTAATCGCTCGCGTAAACTCGCACATTTTTCTATTCATTCACTCATTGGTGGTGGAGGACTTTCTTATAGAACAATGTATTATGATGATTGGTATAATGATGCCATATTTGTATTTGAACCTGGTATAGATTTAATGCTGAATGTTTCTAAAAATTTTCGGATTGGTCTTGGCGGCTCGTATCGTTTTGTAAACGGAGTAGATCTCGTTGGACTAAATAATGATGATATTAGCGGTCCTTCAGCATTATTAACATTTAAATTCGGCAAGTTCTGAGGCGAGATTTACTTTTTAATAAACTCAACACGGTCATTTTGAGTTCGTCCTTCAGCAGTTCTATTATCAGCCACGGGCTCTGTTTCACCAAAACCGATTGTTGTTAGTCTTACTGAATCAATACTATTTCTGATCAGCCATAATCTAACAGTATCTGCTCGTGCCAAAGACAATATTAGATTTTCTGAATCTGAACCAATTGAATTTGTGTGACCTGCAAGTTCAACATTAATATCGGAATTATCTTTAATAATTTCTAAATTCTCATACAGCAATGATGAATCTTCTTCAATAATTTCAGTGGTGAAAGACGTAAAATGAATTGTGAAAAATTCAAGATCTGTTTCACATCCAAATACAAGAATTAGAGTAAATAAACTTAAATACCTATAAGTTCCGATTATTTTAATCATAAATTTCATCCTTTCATTTCCTACTTCTACAGCCCGATAAACCCCAACATAATTGCATCACCCATAATATTCGCCTAATTGGTGTGGGCGTCTAAGTCTCATTTTAACTTTTTGTTTCATTTTAACTTTTAAATTTTAACTTTTAACTTATTCCGTATTATAATCTCCCTCAAATCTTTGTCAAGGAACGTTTTCAGTACGAAAGTGTTTCCTTGACTTTCAGCATTTTTTTCGTAAAATTAAATTATGAGGATCGTCACAAACGACGAAATGAGAAAGATTGATAAATGGTCAATGAAATCTCTGGGAATTCCTGGAATTGTTTTAATGGAAAATGCTGGCAGGGGCTGTGTTAATATACTCGAAGAATATTTTGACCTAGAAGATTTAAAAGTCTTAATTATTTGCGGCAAGGGGAATAATGGCGGTGATGGTTTTGTTATTGGAAGACATTTGCAAAATCGGGGTGCCATTGTAAAAATTGTTTTTGTCGGGAAAGGGAATGAATTAAAAGGCGATGCACTACTCAATTACAAACTCGCAAAGAAATCTGAAATTGAACTCTATGAAACCACGGACATAAAAAGATTTAAAAGAATTTATAATGCATTCAATCCTGATGTGCTTGTCGATGCCATCTTTGGAACAGGATTTAAAGGTGCACCCGAAGGTATATATCACAAACTTATCGAGATGATCAATAACACTGACACATTTATCTTTTCTGTAGACATCCCCTCTGGTATTAATGGAGATAATGGGCAGTTTGATAATACCTGTGTTATTGCCGATGCCACGGCAACAATGTGCCTGCCCAAACGAGGCAATTTCCTTTATCCAGGCAGGGAATTCTGTGGCGACCTATATATCGTTGATATCGGAGTGCCTTATAAATTGATAAACAAAGGACCTGCTCAAATCGTTGAATTTGATGATGCATACCGGCTTCTCCCTCCCAGACTACCTGATGGTAATAAAGGAACATTCGGAAATATCCTGATTATTGCCGGGGCAAGAGGTTTTTCCGGTGCTGCAGCAATGGCAGCAATATCTGCATTGAAGGTTGGTGCAGGTCTTGTGCGTCTTGCTGCACCAGAAGGTATTATCGATGCCCTTGAATCAAAATTATTGGAGGTTGTGAAGGTTTCACTACCACAAACCAGAGAAGAGACAATCAGCATGAAAGCCATAGACACATTGTTGCCACACTTAGAAAAAACCGATGTTGTAGTAATCGGACCTGGTATTACCACACACCCAGAGACCGCGGAATTCCTGTTTAAATTCCTACCTCATATTTCAATGCCTGTTGTTATTGATGCAGATGCAATCAATATTATTGCCCAGAACAAAAAAATTCTCAAGAAGATCCACGCACCATTTATCCTCACACCCCATCCTGGTGAGCTTTCGCGTTTAACCAAGATCACACCACAGGAGATCAATTTAAGGCGAATTGACCTTGCACCAAAATTGGCAAAAGAATTTGGTGGTGTGCTCATCTTAAAAGGAGCGCCCACAGTAATCGCATTACCAAAAGGTGAAATATATATAAACCCTACGGGAAATTCTGGACTTGCATCAGCCGGCTCAGGTGATGTTCTTGTCGGCATGATTAGTGGGCTCCTGGCTCAGAATCTATCATCAACACAAGCATCAATACTCGCCGTTTTTTTACACGGGCTTTGTGCTGAATTAGGAATGGATAAAAATAATGAATATTCACTGACTGCCGGTGATTTAATAGATTATATACCAGAATCAATAAATTATATTATACGGAGAGAATTTGTAGAAGAAAACGCCGATGATTAATTTATTAATCTGCTGCACAATATTTTCTATAAACACTACCCCCGAGAATCTACCCTGGGACCATTATACTATTATGCCACCACTCGGCAGAATAAAATCTTTTGCAACATCACCCTTTTATATCTTTGCAATAAGTGATAATTATCTTCTTATATTTGATAAGCAGAATCTGACCCTGGGAAAAACCATCCATTTTGACCAGGTTATAGACCTCGTAGGATATGACCAACAATATGATGACCTCTGGATTATTAGTGCTTCAGGTATTATTCGTTTTACTATAACCTCGAATAACATAAGAGAATATCCAATTGTCACTGAAGTGGATAGATTCGGCATTGGCCAGGACTATTTGTATCTGGATGGTACACGGGATTATTCGCTAAATAAAAGAACAGGTGACGTGGAAATAATATATTCATTCCCTGAAAATTTGGTGTGGTATAAAAAAACAACTGGTGCTGATATAAAAAAACACACATTTCTCACACCGTATTACTATTTTGACGAACCTAAAGAATCACAAGCCCCATTTCATGAATTCCCTATAACCGCTGTTTATGACGACGGCATGTACCTTTATGTTGGCACTGATGGATATGGTATTTTAAAATATAATAACGTATCGTGGCAAAAACAAAGGGTTGTTTATGGACCACTTGATTCAGAAATAAGAGAAGTAAAAAAGTTTGATAATAACATATATTTTATCTCATCCCTTGGTCTTTCATACTATCCAACCAGAACGCATAATTGGAAATATCAGCGTTTTACCCATGAAATCGCTGATTTATTACCATTTGGCAACTATTTTATTATCAGCTACGGAAACAGGATTTCCCGGACAAGCGGCGGAATGATATTCTCTATCAGTAACTTCACAACTAACATACTCTGTCTTAGCCAGGATGAAAAGTACATGTATGTGGGAACTAATTCTGGTTTGTTCAAAATAGCCAATGGAACTAAAACTCCTGTACCTTTTGGCCCTGACCGATATGCTGTACATGTTGTTTATCCAATGGACAATGAAATATATGTAGGCGGTGAAACCGGATTTTATAAATATAACAGGAAATACAATAAGTGGCTGAAGGAATTGAGTTTTGGAGTAAAAGATATAGTTGAACTCAAAGGTGTACTTTATCTTCTTGGTGTAAACAATCAAATCATTAAATATAAAAATATTCAGCACGATTCATTAAAGAGTGATACAACATGGATACTCCTCCCATATTTTAATATTTATGACATTGATACTGATGGTGAGGTGCTCTATTGTGCTTCTTATGCTGGTATTAACTACTATGAGCCTGGGACCGAATTTTACAAGGTCATATATAATCTACCACGCATAAAGTATGATTATGTATTTGCGGTTGACAATAATATCTTAGCAGTCTCCGATAAAAATATATACTCCCTACCAATTGAATACCGGGATTGATAAAACAGTAGTATGACTGAAAAGAAATTGAGTTTTATTGATCATCTTGAAGAATTGAGAAAAAGAATACTCTATTTAATTGCCTGTGTGGGTATCTTTTCGATAATCGGCTTCATCTTTTCAAAAAATGCATTGAATATAATAATCCAGAAAGCGCAACTCCAATCTGCTTATTTCTTCTCACCAATCGAGGCACTCACCTCTCAAATAAAGGTAGCAATCTTCCTGGGCATTATTATCTCATTCCCATTCATATTATATCAAACCTGGGCATTTATCGGACCGGGATTAACAAAAAAAGAGCGAAGTGTTTCTATTTCCTATCTTGCTTCTGGTATGATTCTTTTTATTATAGGAAATCTATTCGGCTACTTCATTCTTATCCCTTATGGATTAAGATTTCTCCTTTCTTTTGGCACAGAATATCTTCAACCACTAATGAATGTAAGTAAATATTTGAATTTCATCATATGGAGTCTTTTAGGAAGCGGTTTCCTATTTCAGTTACCGCTTCTTCTCTTTTTCTTAATGAAATTAGGGATTATCGATGTAGATACAGTCACAAAACACAGAGCAGAGGCTATCGTTGTAATCCTGATATTGTGTGCTATAATTACACCAACTGGTGATTTTTTTACACTACTTTTGATTTCAGTGCCTCTATTATTGTTATTTGAACTAAGCATCTTTGCTGCACGCATAACACAGAGACAAAAAAAGGATTAAACCTTTAAACAGTATCTTGCGTCATACTATTTTAGAGGAGGCAAAATGAAATATATTAAGATATTGATGCCTTTATTGCTGATTGCAGTCGTAGTGGTCAGCTGTACCAAAGAAAGTGATGAGGATGCTATCCAGGCACTCCTCGAATCTTCATGGTTTATTGGTGAGGGTGCTGTCAGAACAGCAGATGACAGCACAAATGTGCCGCAAGCTGGACAGAGTCCATATGACGCACAATTCCTTGATGATACCCTGGATTTTGTGAGATGGGTAAGGTGGATAGAACGTCCAGTAACCCGTGAATATCATATTGTTGTTACTGGTGATAGCGCTGATGTGACAATTACAGCATATTTTCACGGTGAACCTTCAGGTGCTTCATACTATGGCTTTTTTGTACTTAATGACTCGTTTGGTGGTGCATACATACGCGCTATATCAGATAGTGTTATTAGAAAGGTCAAATTATTCAGGAACAATGAGGGCTGGCACATACTCAGCCTAACTGTTGCTGATATCTATACAGTCGGCACTGATTATCCAGTGACCATTACTCAGATCAAGGCAAGGGTTGAGAGTCGTGATTATGAGTTTGTGGTTAACAGTGCTGATACGTATTTTGAGAGGGATAGTTTACCAATATTTTATCCATCTGATACAGTAGATGTAACTGTAACATGCAGTGCCCAGGATGATTCTACATGGGCATTTCTGCACCATGGTACTGGACACAGACGTGGTCTTGGACGTCATATTCGACAACCATTCTACCGAGAAAATACCACAACCTTTACCCGCACGTGGATCATTGCTGATGACTCAATAATAGTTACACCTGCTGTAAGGCATAGCGCTGTAGATGTGTTGGGCTGGCAGACCCTATTTGGCGATTCTACTGCCACGTATTATTCCCGGGCATGGTGTTTACCATACATTGTTATGGAGCCTGGAGAAGAAATGCCAGAAGACAAAGAATAACACAAACTAATTATCCCAGCACTTTTTTAAAAAGTGCTGGGATAATTTTTCTCATCGCGACTCGTCACCCCATTCCTCTCCCATAAAAAGGGAGAGGATGTATTAATTGCTCACTTTCCTCTCCTCTCTGAGGAGATTTCTGGACTTTCACAGAAATCTCAATATTTCCCCTTGACTTTCTTGAATTTTGTTATATAATGCCTTTATCTTATTAAAGAATAAAACAGGGGGCCGTAGCCCAGTTGGGAGAGCGCTTGACTGGCAGTCAAGAGGTCACGGGTTCAAATCCCGTCGGCTCCATATTGCCCTATTCGGGAAATGGAGGAAAAATGCATAAATTATCAGGGATAAAATATGTCGCTATTGTTTTGGTGGGTATAATAATTATGGGCTGTGTTCCAAGCCAGACAGTAGAGAAAACCGACACAGAAAAGGTCAAGATTAATCCAGAGCTGGCTCTACAGGAATATTCTATTGCTTTTGAATATTATAAACAGGGAAAATATGACGATGCAATAGACCACTTCAAAGAATCAATAAAAGCAGATCCTAAATATTATGCGGCATATATTGCCCTCGCCAAAACCTATCGGGTAAAACGTGATATTATTACTGCTGAGTCTATCTATAATCAGGCAAAAAATATTGATCTATCTGACCCAAGGGCATATGAGGGCTTAGCCACGATCTACTTTATAGATTATAAGAATTACGATAAAGCAATAACTGAGTTCCAAAATGGTCTCAAGGTTGATGCAACTAACGTAGATTTACTGAATGGACTGGCAGCATGCTACACAAAAAAGGAAGAATATAATACAGCATTAGAATACTATCGCAAAAGTCTTGGATATGATCCAGAGAATATTGAAACGATGTTTGCCATTGCTAAAGTCTACATGGAAAAAGATGAACCTGATAAAGCAGTGCACTACCTGGAAGATCTGATAGTCAAAAAGCCAAATAACATAGAGGTGAGGATAAAACTCGCTGAAACACTCGTTGACCTAAAACGATATAATAAAGCGGTTGAACAATACAAACATCTTATTGAAAAGGAACCTGACAATCACTACTACCATATACAATTGGGACAGGTCTATCAGCGACAGAAAAAGTACACAGATGCACAGAAAGAATTTGAAGAGGCGAGAACACTTGCACCGGATAATGCACTGCCCATATTCCACCTCGCCGACCTCAAGATAAGCCAGGGGAAATTTAGCGCTGCAGAAAATCTAATCAAGGAAGCAAAAAAAATCGCACCTGATAATCTCTACGCCGCATTTTTGCTTGGTGACATCTATGAAAGACGGGGTTATGGATTAAAAACAGCCTGGGATAAGAATAAAAGCAAAAAAAATTGTAGTAAACTTAACAGCGCCATCAGTAATTTAAGTACTGCAATTTCTTATTATAACAAAGCCACAGCAGATGATACTTTCCGCAGCTATGCAAAAAATGAGATTACCCGTTGTAATAATTGGATAAAAACATTAAAAGAAGATAAATGGTTTTATTGCAAGGAAAAGGAATAATGAGAAGCAGAGGTATATCCGGTTTTGGTTTGATTTTTGTTATAATTTTGTTATTGATAATCGGATACATAGCATATCAAATTGGTCAGGTCCATTTCGCATACGGAACAATCAGCGAAAAAGTTGAACACGCGGCTACAATAGGTTACACAATGAGTAACTACGAAATTGTTGAACACATTATAAAAGAAGCTAGGGAAGCAAACGTTGAGATAAACCCCGATTCGATCTCTATTGACCGTACTGTTCCCGATTCTTTGAGAATATATGTGGCATATGATGATTCATCAAAGATTTTTGGTATTTTTACATACAATCGCCATCTTGTTATCGATAAGACAGTACAGATCAAAATACGTTTCTGATGCTGCAGGCTCCTGTCCTGCTCTTAAATCAAAACTACGAACCGCTAACGATTCTGAGAGTAAAAAGGGCAATTGCTTTAGTAATATTGGGCAAAGTTGATTTAATCGAAAATGTTGATGGAGAACTATTACACAGTATTAGTCTAATATATCCAGTCCCATCAGTAATCAGATTAAAATATTTTGTTCGTATAAAGAGAAAAGAAATAACTCTAACAAAGAAAAATATAATCAAAAGGGATAATCATCAATGTCAATATTGCGGTAAAAAAACTGGAATGATGACAACTGACCACATAACATCTAAGGCACTGGGGGGTAGTGATTCCTGGGAAAATCTTGTATGCGCTTGCCTTGAGTGTAATAATCGAAAAGGAAACCGAAGTATTGGGGAGGCTAAAATGAAGTTAACGAGAAAACCAAAAAAGCCAAATTATTTTACTTTTGTTCTCAACGAATTTGGAAAACCTAAAGCTAAATGGCGACCATTCCTTTTCCAATCGTAGTGCTCGATAGCAGTTTTGAGAATTGGAATCTGAATCCAATTCTTGTTGAATAATAAAAACTTGTTGTAAAAAGTATAGTAGGCGAATAATAGAATGTGGATAGTTAACTGGAGCATTTTTAGCTTTATCCTAATAGTCTCTATGCAAGAATCAAAGAATAACCTGACTGTTGAAATTGCTGACAACATTTTTTTTTCTTCGCAATATTTACTCAAAGGTAATGTTGTTATAAAGAATAAGATTGATGTTGAAAATTTGATAGCAAACATAATCTGCAAATATGCTGATGCCGGTTTCCCTTTCTGTCGTATTTATCCAAAGACCATATATTCAAGCGACACGGTCGAAAAAGTAATTTTAAATATTGAAGAAGGTGAAAGAGTGATAATTTCAGACTATCTTTTTAATATCCAGGGTACGAGTGCAGTGAATGCTGTTAAAAAAGTTGCAAATCCAAAGAAGGGTAGTTATTTTTCGAGCAAAGAAATTGAGCGTTCAAAAAGAGATTTACTCAAGACAGGTGCATTTGAAGATATTAGTGATAATATTATATGTCGCGATGGGAATTATTACCTGGTCTTTAGTTTAAAAGAAAAAAGAAGCGACTACTTCACTGCCTTTGGATCCTTGGCTGAAGATAACTATAATTTTAGCATTTCTTTTTATTCACTAAATCTTCTGGGGTCACTGCGTAGATTACAATTCTGTTATGAATATCAAAAACTTTTTTCGCTACAATTCACCGAACCAATATTAATCTTCCCGACCGCTGTAAATGGCAATTTCTCTTTATGGACCTATGACAGCGTAAGGCTTATTCAATTCAATGCTGAAATCACGGCGCCATTTGGTCGGTACTTCAAATTTTCATTAATGTCAGGAATTGAATCTATCTCCTATTTTGGTAGCGATTCAGCAGCAAAAGGGCACACAGACAACGTCATAGGAATAGGATTTAGTCTGGACCGTGAAGCATTGAACTGGTATTGCCGACAAAACATCACTTTCGAATATCTATTTCGCCAGTATGATAGATGGAGAATACAATATGACAGTGAATTTGATATAAATAAATTTATTATTAAACCGCACTACTATGTTGCTAAAACCGACTCTTTTGAGTATTTTGATTACTTTCGGATTGGTGGAGTAAAAAACTTAAGAGGTTATCTCGAAGAGGAATTTATCGTCCCTGATGCAATGTGGTTGAATATCGAGTATAAGAAATTTCTTATATTCCCTTTATTTGATATAGCCTTGCTTCAAAATAATATAAAATTCTCTTATGGATTAGGCATAGAAGCAAAATCTGAATTTGCAGATGCATCACTTATTTTTGCCTGGCCAAAACAGGGTACCTGGCAAGACGGCAAGATTCATTTAATGTTGGAGACAGGATTCTGATATAATGACA
>SOIY01000130.1 GCA_004376785.1 Candidatus Stahliibacteriota bacterium
AGGTGGGATGGTGATGTTCTTTTCTCATATTTTCTTTGGTCAAAATTTGATAGTTGTAATTAGTACAATTATAGCTATTGTTTGCTGCTACTTGATAATCTTGTCAGCAGACCAGCGAAATCTCGAGAAATTTGGTGATGACTACAAACGTTATATGCAAAAGGTGCCAAGAATGAATTTCTTATTGGGAAGCATACGACTGCTTCGACATAGAAACGGAAAATGAAATGCCAGACAATCCATCAGCTGGAACAGAAAACAGAAGAACCTATTTTGGAGGATATTGATTTATTTATTTTTCAATTGACATAGCAGTGTAGGTGGATAAAATAACATGATGTTTGATAAATCTCCGATTTATATTTGGGTATTTGATTTATTATGGAAGGTATTATGAAAAAAGTTATTCTTATTGTAGTAGGTGTGGTCATTGTGATTTTTATAGGAGTGGTGTTTTTTGATTATTTGTTTGAAAAGAAGGAAATTGAGGAAATCACACCAAGGTTTGAAAAGCAATATAAAGAAGCATTGATTGTCTATGAGGGCGATAAAGAAAAAGGTAATCATTGGGCAGTAAAATGCATTGGATAGATGAAATAGATATTAGACTTAAGGAAAACTGGGAAGAACAGATGTCTCTTTGGTATCAAGAGACACTTGATAAAGAAAAATTAGAGGAAAAAGCGAAAGAAGTAAGAGCATTGCTACTTGATCCCGATTTGTCAGACAGGATAGATACATTTCTCAATAGAGAGGAAAATCTGGCAAAGAAACGGAAAGCAGAAATGCTAAAAAGAGAAGTGATTAGAGCAAAGGTCGAATATAATAAGAAACTCTTTCAATTACGAAGCGAAATAGAAGCGAAGGCAGACGAATTTCTGCCCTTTATTAAAGGTAAGAATGTTAATATTAGCGAAATGTCGAAAATTCTAATGAGAAACAAAAATAGGAATTTAAGAAAGGAAGCACACAAAAGTTGGAAGCAATTACTTGGTTCTATTGAAAAGGAAGCACGTGAGAGTATAAGGATTGCTAATAAGATTGCGCATGAGCAAGGATTTGCCGATTATCCCGATCTTATTTTCTCATTTGATAATATTTCATATGGTTATCTTTCTGACCTTTGTTCAAGAATAAAGAGAGATACAGAAGATGTGTGGGATGGATTCATCGGAAAGTGTAAAAAAGAAATACCAGATTTTCAGATACACGATTTGCGATTCATGTTTTATAAGTTTTTCCTACCTCCTGACGGTTATTTTACAAAAGAAAAAATGATCGATAGCTTGCAGGCTTTTCTCGAATCGTATGAAATAGACTTCAATTCTCTATTTATCAAGATCGAAACTCAAGATAGGGCATGTTCTGGTGGTTGTTATAATCTTAAAATGGGAGAAGATATAAGAATTGCATACCATCCAGTTGGTGGGTATATGGATTACAGGGTTCTTTTTCATGAATTTGGTCACGCCATACACTATCACTACTTACCAAAAAGTTTTCTTCTCATAGATGATCCATCTTTCAGAGAGGGAATGGCAGATATCTGGTCGGGGTTTATCGACACTAAGGAATGGCTTCAGAAATTTACTTCTCTTCCTGAAGATATGATAAACACATTTCGTAATGCACATGCATTGGATGAGGCGCTCAGGTTTCGGGAATTTATAAAAGAACTTTTTTTTGAACTTGAATTATATAATAATCCAGAAGCCAATTTTGAAAAGGTGTGGCAGTCAGTCAGTAAAGAATATCTTAGAATTGATGATGATTCTGGTATCTGGTCGGAATTTGTTTTTTCTGCACCGCTATACATGAAAGATTACATTTTTGCGAAACTAATCAAGAATGTTACTTTTCGTTTCTTTAGAACAAAGTTCGGAAACATAATTGGGAATAAAGAAGTCATTGAGTTTTTAATAGAAAAGTATTATAAGCCAGGAAATCTCGTTCCCTGGCGGAAGAAAATAGAAAAGGCAACTGGAGAGAGGATATAAATGAATACAAAACTCATTGATAATATAGAACAATTCATATTAGAAATACCAAAGGCAGAGCTTCATCTCCATTTGGAAGGCGCAATCCCTCTTGAGACATTATTTGATTTTATCCAAAAGCGTGGTGGAGAACCATCAATCAAGAACCTCGATGATTTACGTAGAAAACTCAACTACACTAATTTTGCACATTTTATTGATCTTTGGGTTTGGAAGAATACCTTTATCAAAGAAGAAAAAGACTTTGAAGAAATTGCTTATCAGGTATTGTGCAATCTAAGCAAACAGAATGTTAAGTATGTTGAGGCTCATTATGCACCAGGCGATTATTGGAGACAAGGGTTATCTGAACAGGGGATAACAGAGTGTTTGATTAAAGGCAAGCAGCAGGCACGTGATGATTTTGGTATTGGGTGTGAATTAATATTAGATATTTGTAGGGATAATGGTTCAGAAAAAGGTATGGAGCGCTTAAACATGCTTACACCGTATTTGGGTAAAGGGCTTATTGGTATTGGACTTGGTGGGAGTGAGCAGACCTTTCCTGCTGACCCGTATGCTTATATTTATAAAGAAGCAAAGGAGCGAGGTTTCAGACTTACTGCTCATGCAGGTGAAGCAGCAGGACCCGAATCTATATGGGCTGTTATTGAAAAACTTGGGGTTGAACGGATTGGACATGGAATAAGGGCAAATGAAGACCCCCAACTTGTCTCTCTGCTAAAGCAAAGACAAATACCATTAGAAATCTGTGTGATTAGCAATGTGAGGACCGGGGTTTGCAATTCTATAGAGGCTCATCCTATAAAACAGTATTTTAAACAGGGTTTGATGGTGACAGTAAATTCTGATGATCCGGTTATGTTCAATACTACTATTAGTCAGGAATATCTGGCATTAATTGAAAAACTTGATTTTACAATAAATGACCTGAAACGCCTGAGTATAAATGGTATTAAAGCTTCTTTTATGTCTGATAATGATAAAAAATTAATGGAAGATCAGTTTGAAAAAGAATGGCAGCATCTGATAAATAAATATTCAT
>SOIY01000006.1 GCA_004376785.1 Candidatus Stahliibacteriota bacterium
GAAATTCTCTTTTTCATATCGCTTCTAATCCATCTGTAGTGACGATAGTTCATATTCATTCCTGAATCATGGTAGAAAGATGGAGGTTAAGTTGATTAAAATCTTTGCCTTAATTATGCTCGCTGTTTTTATGTTTGGTGAGCGCTTAACAATCGTAAGAAACAGTATGGTGCATATACCACAGGAACCACCCAATGCTAATCTTACGTTGAATTTAGTGGGTGAAAGTGGTATAATACAGAGTATGCCGGTGCAACGATACCAGCCGGTCAAGCTATTCAGAACATTCGAGATGCCACGGCCAACAAAAGGAAGAGCTATAAAGAATGTTCTTGTTCTAAGAGTAGAATTTGTCGAAGATGAAGACTCCTTTACTACGGGCAATGGTAAGATGGATACAATCGGTTTTAATACACCTGATAGTGGTCTTTTCTATGATCCTCCCCATACAAAAATATATTTTGAACGTCAGATGCAATTCTTGAGTAATTATTATAAATGCAATTCATTTGGCAATCTTGAAGTTACCTGGACAGTGAAACCTGACCAAGAAACCGAATCTTATCAGCTGCCCCATAAAATGAGTTTTTACAGTGGATTTGACCATTATGACGCAAGTACTGGCTTTGTATATTATAATACGTATGCAATGGAGATGGGCCTGGTTCGAATACTCGTCGATGCAATTGCTTCAGCAGATATGGATGAAACCATAGATTTTTCTGACTACGATGATGTCGTCATTTTCCACGCAGGTACACTCATGCAAACAAGTCTAAATTTTTTCCGTTTTCGGGATATACCATCAGCAACAATCCCTTCAGGTGCACTTGAATATTACCTGGGTGTCCCTTATATTCTTGCCAATGCCGGGACTGATACAATCTGGGGTGCTGGTATAAATTCTGAAATGGCAAGGGTAGATGAATATATGGTCGGTAATATAGGAACTGTTGTGCACGAATTCGGTCATACTGTTGGTTTACCAGATCTATACGATGTTTATGGCATGTCTAATGGTGTTGGCGCCTGGTGCCTGATGTGCACAGGCGGTTGGGTTGGTGATCCCAGTGCTGGCATGCCTGAAGGTACTATTCCCGCAAACCTGAGTGCCTGGTCAAGATATGACCGCGGTTGGGTGAATCCTTTAGTAATAACGAGTCCTGAGACCCTCTTAACAATCCGTGCTTCAGAGATCGATACATTGCAATACGGAGTAGCAAATCAGACCATGATTAAAATCCCCATTTCTGAAACCGAATTCTTTCTCATTGAAAATCGGCAACAGGATATCAGACAAAAAGATACAATTATTATTGATGTTGAAGATGGTGTGCCAATCTATGTTGATTATGGTGAGTATGATTTTTTCTTACCGGGCAGCGGTATTCTCATATGGCACATTGATGATGAAGTCCTGAGTGTCTGGTACGATTCAGGATACAATACAGTGCAAATTGATCCAAACCATAAAGGTGTTGATTTGGAAGAAGCAGATGGTATTCAACATTTTGATGCGTGGTGGTATGGCGATAACCTGGAATATTTTGGTTCCAAGTATGACCCATTCTTTGTTGACGACAGTAACAAGGCAAACCACCATTTTGGACCGTTTACCAACCCCAATTCTGATTCTTATTATGGAAAATCCCTGATTAATATCGAAATCCTTTCGCATCTTGATACACTAATGGATATCTCTGTGGATTTTGATATTTATCAAGAAGGATTTCCAGTTATAACAATACGAGGCCACTCAATCTACTCAGTGAGTTATGGCGATCTCAACAATGACGGCAACAAAGAAGTCATTGCTGCCACTAAAAGTGGTCGTATCTATGCATTTAATGATGACGGCACTCCTTATGGCAACTATTATTCTCCTCATGAAATTACAACGTTTCTCGCAGTCGGCGATATAAATAGTGATGGAGCTGATGATATACTCTTTGCTAAAGGTTTTGAACTTATCTGCCTCGATGGTCAAACTCTTAATACAATGTCGGGTTTTCCATTTACTGCAGAAGACGAGATTTTTGGCGCACCACTTTTATTTGATATTAATGGCGACTCAAATGATGAAATCATTTTCGGCAGTAAAGATTACAAACTCTATTGCCTCGACTCTTCAGGCACAAATATTGAGTACTTTCCTATTCATTTAAATACGTGGCTTCTCTCCACGCCTTGTGTTTTCAATAAAGATGAAAGACAAATAGGGGTACTGGGCTCAGACGGTAGATTTTGGCTCATTGATAAAGATGGTATAATCAAAGAATTTGATGATTCTAAACATAATATGATTACCTTTGCCTCGCCAGTTGTTGGTGATATAGACCGTGATGGAAATCCTGAGGCAGTGACAATAAATGGCTACGGTACGATCTATATATATGGCGAGGACACATTGGAACAATGGTTTGACATTTTAATCGATACTACGTTCTACATGACCCCAGCACTTGCTGACATTGACAATGATGGTTATCTCGAGATCATTATGCCTAATAGCAGTAAAACCCTGTTTGTCACAAACCGTAATGGAACATCAGAAAATAACTTCCCGTTATATACTGATGCCAATATATTCTATCCGATACTTGCTGCTGATTTAGATGATGATGGCACCGAGGAATTAGCATTCGGTCTTGGAACATCAGATTCAATCGGGTATGGTCAGTTAAAAATTATAAATGATCGCAACAAGGAATTCGAGTTTTCACCACTCTTTGGTGAAGGGGGATTCACATCACCAGGTGTTATCTTTGATCTTGATTCAGATGGCGATTTAGAGCTTGCCTGTGGTAGTGATTCTGGTATTCTGTCTATATGGGATTTCCCGGGAACAGATGTATCCTGGAGCGGCTATATGAATTCACCTAAAAATTGGGGATATTTTGAAGGCGAGTTAGCTCAGCCGCAAATCGCTGATGGTTTTTTAGGTACATTCTACATTTACCCCTCACCAATTGAGAAAGACGGCATAGTTAGGTTTTTTCTGAACCAAGAGGCTACGGTAATAGTAGAGATTTTAGATATGGTTGGCCATAAAATTGGTGGTGCAGAACTCGATAATCCAACAGCAAACGAATATAATGAAGTTGGATTTGATTTCACAAAGCAGTCAAACGGGGTATATATCCTTCGAATTGAGGCAAAAAACGGAGCACAGCGAGAAGTCAAATTTAAAAAATTCGCAGTATTAAAGTAACGGATGGTTATTGGGTAATGGTTTGGATACTAGAAAAAAAATAGTGCTATGGTAAGGTTTAGGAAGTCAAACTTTATTTACTTTTTAACTATATCCAGTGTCCCAACCCAAACCTACTAACTATATTTTGAAGGAGGTAGTATGTTTTTAGGCATTTCACTGATTATTTTCCAGGCAATGAACCCAATATTTGCATCAGCTGTAGTACCTGGTTTAGGCGAACTTATTCAGGGACAAAAATCTAAGGCACGTACGTTCTTTGTCATAGAAGGCTCAATCTGGCTCACTTATTTAGGATTCAACTATTCTGGACATAAAATAGATCAATCTGCAAGGGCATTTGCCATAGACCACAGTAATGCAAATCCAGCACAGCGAGATGAGGAATATTTCGATGCACTTGAAGATTATTTGTCTTCGGATGACCATAATTTAGAGGTAGAAAGGAATGCGAGTTATTTGTATCCGGGCGACCTTCAAAGACAACAAGAATATATCCAGGAACATGGCTATTTTGGTACTGATACTTGGGAATGGGATACCTTAAGTAACCTGGGCGATTATTGGCGAAGAAGAAAAGATGCACGGGAAAATCTTAGACGTGCTTCATTCATGCCTGGTTTTGCAATAATCAATAGAATCATTTCAATTATTGACGTTATCGTATTCTCAGAAGAAAAACGGATTGGTTTCGATACAAGACCAGGGAAAATAGGGTTATATTATAAATTCTAATTTCGAAACCCTAAATCCGAAACAATACCAAAATTCTAAATTCATCCAACCTATCTTTCGATGAGCTGGATTCAAATGTTCAAAACACAACTCGTTTTGTATTTTGTGTTTAGTAATTTGAATTTGTTCACCCTGTGGAATAGGAGTAACCTTATTATGGAAAAAGAAAAAGGAAGGCAATCATAGTTAGTGAAGATAGAATCCTTCAAGGAAGGCTGTATTCCACGGGGTAAAGAGATTAGAAATTAGTGCTTAGGATTTTAAACAAAATGGCTCAAAAGGAGATATTTTGATACAAAGAGCAGCCGAAATTCTCAGATCATCAGATTCTCTATTCATATTAACCGGTGCTGGTATTTCTGCAGAAAGCGGAATACCGACTTTTCGTGGTGCTGATGGCTTATGGAAAAATTATTCTGCCACAGAACTTGCTACACCTGAGGCATTTGAAAAAGATCCCGAACTTGTCTGGGAGTGGTATCACTGGCGTCAAGGTATAATCCTAAAAGCTAAGCCGAATCCTGCACATTATGCAGTGGCAGAACTGAAAAAGAAATTCAATAATTTTCTTTTACTCACCCAGAATGTAGATAATCTACACCGACGTGCAGGTTCAAACAAGGTTTTAGAACTTCATGGTAATATATTCAGGGCGCGATGCCTTAGTTGCGGCAGAATTGTCCATCATCAGATCGAACCAGAAAAGGAGATAAATAATTCACCCAGATGTGACTGTGGCGGTCGATTAAGACCAGATGTTGTCTGGTTTGGAGAAGCAATTCCTCAGGACATCTGGCAAACCTCTTTAGAATTCTTGAGTACAGCAGATACATCAATAATATGTGGTACTTCTGGTGTAGTATGGCCGGCAGCAGCAATCCCTGAAATGGCAAAAAAAAGTGGGGCAAAAACCATCGAGATAAATCTTGAACCTACACCAATAAGCTCTATTGTAGATATTTCAATCCAGGGTAAGGCAGGAGAAATACTACCGCAGATAATACAAACTCTAAACCCAGCCTATTTGTAATAGGCTTGGGTAAATACTAATATCTAAACCGCCAAATAAAACAACAGACTATCCGACTATCTAACTATCCAACTATCCGACTATCTAGCTTTAACTACTTTTTGTATTAATCCATTTTCACACTTAACAAAATATACGCCAGGTTTTAGCCTCTGATGATCAACACTTCGCCCTAATACATCGTAGACTTTGAAGTTTTGAAATTCAGGTAGATATAAATTACCTGAAATAATTGAAGGAAAAAACTCCTCAATTAGTGGAGATTCTTCTTCCTTAATACCAATTGCAATGTCTATATTACCGTAAATATCATAATTATCATGATACTCGCCCCAAACAATAAGATAATTATCTATGCCAACACAAATAGAAGGATGATCACGAAGATAAGGTGTATTGTCTGAAATCATAAATTTAGTGCCGACAAGTTGACCATCTGTTCCAATCTTCTGTCCAAATAGACCACTCGACTCCTCGAGCCAAACGACAATAAAGTTTGTGCCATCGAAAACAAAATCTGGATAATTTTGAATCTCAGGACCTTGTGCAATTGTGATTTTACCACCGATCAAGCTACCCTGCGGTGAAACCATCTGTCCAAAGATATCTAAATCTGTCCCGGTTGAGCAAAAATCTGCCCACACAACAAGATAATTATTATTGTCAAATTCAACCTTAGGAACACTAGATGTAGCTAATGTCGTGGCGATGGTTATTACTGAACCTTCTGGCTGCGCAGAATTGTTAATAAACCTGCCGCACACTCCATAAAACTCCTGAGACCAAACAACAAAAGATCGCTGGAAATCACAGGCTATATCTGGTAAATCCTCTCCATAGCTACTGCCACCTCCAATATAATTTCCAGTATCAAGAACTACACCCTGGGGTGTTACTCTTGCTACAGTAATCCCAGGAAATCTCGCATCCACCCAAACAACAATGAAATTTTCGCCATTAAATACAACTGCAGGCTCGGTCTGTCCACCAGGTTTATTACAGATAATTAATGAATTTAATGTATCTAATTCAGGAGTGACACGCACTCCGAAAATATCTGCCATGCTTCAACAGCTATCCTGTATCACAACCAGGAAACTCACGCTATTAAAAGCAACAGCAGCCATTACTGTTCTATCAAGTAAGATTAACTTCCCATCAGGATCAATCACTGTGCCATCAGTTGTAACCCGAGCTGCGTATATCGCTTTGTCTGAACGGTACAAACGATAGTCTTCCCAAAAAACATAATACTGATCATTAGCAAATATAACAGCAGGATAATACTGTGCTTCATAGACAGTACTTATTGGAAAGTCCCGACCAATAAGCATCACAAGAAGTGCTAAAATATCAAACCTCCTCTACTTCATTTTATGGAATGCAATAAGTCCTCTTATTGCAAAAAAAATTAGCAATGTCAGAAGACACTGTGCTTCAAAATCTTTTTTAGCTATCTAGAATACTTTAATACTTCTTTTAATATCTCTTCTGTTTCTTTTGCCGCTTCCTCATCAATTGGGTTAATAGCAAAGCCGGCATGTATCATAACATATTCACCGACCTTGATTTCAGGAACAAGGACGATTGAAATTTTACGGCGTACTGCCATTATTTCGGCAATTGCTGTATCACCCTCAATCTCTTCGATTCTACCAACTACGCCTAAACACATTTTTCAAGCTCCAAGAAACAAGTTCCAAGTGACAAATTCCAAGTCCCAAGAACCAAGTTCCAAATGACAAATGATGAAAACAAATTGTGATAACTTTTCAATTACTATTTTCATTCCTTATCTCTTATTGTTTAATTTTTGACATTTAGACATTGAGATTTCAATTGACATTTGACATTTGTAATTTGAAATTATTGTCACTTCCTACTTCCTACTGTCTACTGCCTACTCTTGGTATTGCCAATTATTGTCTGTCCATATGAGATGCAGCCGTCATTTGTTGGTAGCTGATGATGCACATAAACCTCAAAACCAGCATCTTCAAATTTATCAATCATTAAATTCAATAGATATCGGTTTTGAAAAACTCCCCCAGAAAAGCATACTTTCTTCATTCTATAAATTCTACTCAATTTTTTTGCTATTTCAAGTGACAAGTAAACAATGGTGTTGTGGAATTTTGCTGATATTACTTCTAAAGAAACTCCTTTCTGTAAATCCTTTACCACACCTGCAAGGATACCATTCAATTCAATAATCATTGGTTCCGCACCTTTGATTCTATATGGATAAGTTTTCCGTGTTCTTTTGGCAGCGATATATTCCAAATTAATTGCCGCCTCTGCCTCAAAAGTTATCTCTTTTATAAGACCGAGCATTGCGGCAACACAATCAAAAAGCCGTCCCATACTTGAAGTATAGACTACATTACGATTTTGCTCAATCATATTAATGATAGTTTTTACTTCTTCTAAACGCACCCTAAAAGGTGCTACGATCCCCTTCCTACTACAAAAAAGCGAGGCTACAACATCTTCACCAAAAAGTTTATACAAATAAGCAATCGCAATTCGGTACGGCTTTTTAATACTTGCTTCACCACCAGGCAAAGGGAGATAATCTAAATGTCCTACCCTCTTTTGAACACTCAAATCACCGATAAAGAACTCACCACCCCAGATATTACCATCAAATCCATATCCTGTACCATCAAAAGCAATACCAATTGCTTTATCCAAAACCTTATTTTCGCCAAGGCATGAAACAACATGGGCAATATGATGTTGTACACCAATCTTTTTTCCCTTCATTTTCCGCGCTATTTTTGTCGAAAGATAATCAGGATGTAAATCATGAACAATCAATTCCGGCTCTATTCTAAACCACCGTTTATATTTATCAACCATTTCATTAAAAAAATCCATGGTCTCTAAATTATCCAGATCTCCAATATGTGGAGAAACATATGCTTCCTGCTTATTTGCAAGAGTAAACGTATTTTTTAGATAAGGGCCAACAGCAAGGGTTGGTTTAACTGAAAAAGGTAAATCTATTGGCACAGGCACATAGCCCCTTGAACGTCTTATTATTGAAAATCCTTTATTGAACAAATAGAGACCAATAGAATCATCGCACCGATTTTCAATCCTTCTATTGTGAGTAAGATATAAGGAGACAATATTTTTCAATTTTTTCACAACACCAATTTCATCTGCGACTATTGGTTCATCCTGTATATTGGCACTGGTCATAACCAGATAAGGAATTTTCTCAAGTAAGAGATGATGAACTGGCGCATATGGAACCATTACACCAAGATAATGATTATTTGGTGCTACCTCTTCACAAATTATTTTTCGCCTTTTTGTAAGAAGCATGATTGGTGCAACAGGAGAACTTATTATCTCATTTTCAGCATCGGCTAAATTGACTATTTTCTTTAAGTCTTTGCTTTTCACCATTATTGCGAACGGTTTTGCAGGTCGATTTTTAAATTTCCTTAATCTTCTAACAACCTTACTATTTGTAGCATCACAGACAATATGAAAACCACCAATCCCCTTAATAGCAATTATTCTTCCCTTTTTTAATAATTCGGCAACCGTTGAGATGGGGTCATCAGTTTTCACATCCCCCCTTTCTATCGAATGAAGCGAGAGTCTTGGACCACAAACCATACAACAATCTGGCTGTGCGTGAAACCTTCTATCTGTAACTTTATGAAATTCCTTTTCACAATCAGAGCACATCGCAAATTTTTTCATTGATGTCTTGTTTCGATCATAAGGTGTTCCAATAATAATAGAATACCTTGGCCCACAATTTGTACAGTTGATAAATGGAAATCCATGACGTCGGTCATGTGAATTGTATAATTCAATCAAACAATCCTCACATGTAGCAATATCAGGAGAAATCTGGGTAAAGCCCTTTGATATTTTACTTTCTTTTATAACAAATTTCTTAAAGGCATTTAGTGCTAAATCTTCAGTCAATAAATCATCAATCCGCGCGGCTTTTGGTTTTTCTTCTTGTAATCTTTTAATAAATTGTGTAATATTATTTGTTACACCTTCAATCTCAATATCAATTCCATCTGTTGTGTTGCGAACAAATCCCTTAAGGTCTAAATCATTTGCGAGCCTGTACACAAAAGGCCTAAATCCTACCCCTTGAACAATACCCTTAATCTTTATCCTTTTTCTCTGTACCATAGGAATAAATCTATTTTTTGGAACTTTTCTTTTTAGCGCTTAACTCTTTTTTTAGAAATTTATAAACATCCTCAAATCCCCTGCCGGTTTTTGCAGAAACATCAAATATCTTAACTTTTGGATTCTGCTTTTTAATCCCAGTCTTTGCTTTATTTATATTGAAATTGACATAGGGTAAAAGGTCACATTTATTAATAACAACAACCTTTGCGAGATAAAATAGTAGTGGATATTTTAATGCTTTATCATCTCCCTCAGGAGTTGAAAGAATAGCAAGTTTGAAATCTTCACCTATTTCAAACTCAGCCGGACACACAAGATTACCAACATTCTCAACCAGAACAAGATCATACTTCTTCTTTATCTTGGGCAAAACCTGAGCTATCATAAAGGCATCCAGATGGCATTCAGTAAGTGTATTAATCTGTATAACATCAACCGCGAGTTTAGCCAGGAATTTACTGTCCACTTGTCCTTTTATATCACCTTCAATAATTAAAATCTTATAATCCCTCTTAAAATGTTCAACAACCCTATGAATAAAACTTGTTTTGCCAGCACCGGGTGATGCGATAATGTTTATTACTAAACTGTTCATACCATCAAACTTTTTTCTGTTCTC
>SOIY01000346.1 GCA_004376785.1 Candidatus Stahliibacteriota bacterium
TCTAAAAGATAATGAAGAAAACGTATTTGTCAATGCCAAATTGACTCAAATCTTTGATTTTCAATTCTTGATTTTTGCCAGAATTGTATTATAATCATAATATGAGCGAAAAAATTAAAAAGGAAATATACTCGTGGGCTCTTGTAATTATTATTGTCCTATTTTTAAGGGCGACTTTTGTTGAGACGTTTATGATTCCAACCGGCTCAATGGAATCAACACTACTTATTGGCGACGCTCTTCTGGTAAACAGATTTGTTTATGGAATTAACATTCCCTATACGCAAATTCCTTTTATACCAGGACGCATGCCTGATAAAGGTGAGATAGTTGTTTTTCAATATCCTTTTGAAAATAAGAGTGTGGTGAAAAGATGTATTGCAACTGAAGGTGACACTGTAAAAATTGTAAATAAAGAAGTGTATATTAATGGTAAGAAACTTGTTGAACCGTATGTCTATCATAGAGACCACAGAATCTTTTCAGGTACAAAATTTGAAGAAAAAGTTTATCAAAAATTATGGGAAAATGCAAAGTTTTTTGACTATGTAGAAAATCCAGGATATACAAGAGATAATTTTGGGCCCGTGGTCGTACCCAATGATTGCATTTTTGCAATGGGTGATAATCGTGACAATTCACTCGATTCAAGATTCTGGGGGCCGCTCCATAAAAAATATTTTATGGGTAAACCTTTATTCATCTATCTCTCCATTGATATAGGTGGCGAGGCTTCAAATATCTTAGAAGTACTCAGGTTCTGGCGTTGGAAAGGAATTAGATTAAACAGAATCGGTAAGGTTATACTGTAAATTTGGTTTTGCCATATCACCAGCCTAGGCGTGATATGTCAGCATGTTTGCAAATTCGGCTATTTCCTCTTCATGGATCTGAGCAATTCGGCTGAGCGATTAGGATTAATAAGAAATAATCTTCCATCTTTGTTCTGCTCCGCACCCTCCTTGATCAAACTCACTACCTCATCCACTGTCAGTGAAGGCTCAAGTGCAAACAATTTAGCAGCAAGGTTAGCTACATTTGGTGAAGATGCTGATGTTCCTGAAGCAGCCAGTTTGTCACCGCCAGGAAGTAAACCTTCCACTTCATATCCGTTTGCATACACATTCACCCTCTCTCCGAAACTGGTAAATGAGGTTTCATCTCCAGCTTGATTAACAGCACCGACAACTAAGAGATTTGTAAGATCAAAGGCAGCAGGATAATAATCCTCAAATGAAACGTCATCGTTATCATTACCGGCTGCGTTCACAAAAAGTATGTTTGGTGCGCTCTGCATTGCAGCATATAGAGCTTCCTTTTCTATATCAAAGAGCTCACGCGCGAGCTTAGCACGTTCTTCAGCATCCTTGCCAATCCCATTAGCTTCTAAATCGCTTTCTGTGCCTCTAAGCGTTCCTCCCCAACTCATATTAACAACGCGTACGCCATGCGTTTTAAAGTATTCTACTGCTTCCCTGTAAGTTTGTGCTGTTTTATGCGCTCTCTCTATAGTCGGTGGAGGAGGAATGAGGTGGTAGTCAATAGTGAAACGTGCAACAAGAATGCGCGCTGCAGGGTTACCATCCACAGCAATACTTGCCGTATGTGTACCGTGGGAATATAATGCAAACTGCATAATGTCTTCCATAAAAGGCTTAACCTGTTCAGGACTCATAGTGGAGAGCTTTTGTTTAAGCGCCGTTGCTTCAGGACTATCGATCGCTGCCTGTAGATCAAAGAATCCCTTCACCATATCTTTCATCCTTGCGCGCCGTTCTTTCCCATGCTCAATCGGGTAAAGCATTTCAGGAGTTTTCTCTTCTTCAAACGTATAGGCGATGCCGTGCACATCATCCACAAATCCATTGGCGTCATCATCTTTGCCATTAAGTTTTTCATTTGTGTTAATGAAAAGCTGATCTGGAAAAAGATTAGTGTCCACGCCAGAATCCCAGATTGCAATCACAACAGGGTGGAGATTTTGAATTTCGGAAAGGTCAACATTGCGTTCTTCCCAGATGTTCTTTTTTTCAATATGGTTTGCTTTGATATATTTATCAAAAATATCAACAATTTGCTCCTTAAGCGGTAAAGAGATTTCCATGAGGTAGCGGATACCAATTACCCGAGCTGCAATTTCACTGCTCATTTGTCCTGTCTGTTTTACTACTGGCTCAAGCTGACTCTGTACTATCCCTAACAGAAAGTTCTCGCTGTAGAATTCCATCTGCCCCTTTGTCTCTCTGATTCTTTCCTGAACTACTTCCCAGGAAAGTTCCTCAATAGCCTGTGATAATATTTTAGAAAAAGTTTGTTCGTATGCAGTCTCATTTTCTATTCCAATATCACAACGTGCCCTGATGATCGATTTGCTAATAACTCCTATCATTAATTTTTCAGCTGGTTTATCTTCCAACTCACGCATCCGGTCAATTCCCGCAAGTGATGCATCATAGTCTTCACTGAGCATATCGAGTCTTACGAGAATTCTATAGAAGCCCTTTAATGTAGTTTTATCCTTGATTTCATAGGTATCAAGATCCTTTTCAATATCAGCGCGCACTTGGGTAGCAAGTAATGCAAATTCATTTTCATTGGCTATTAATTCTGAAATTGTACCAGTGACCTTATACGTATGGCGGGGAAGTTCATCGATATTTGTGATCTTTTTCTTACTTGACTCTGTCGCGTGTGCACATGTACATATCGACACTACAACAAATACACTAACACATAAGATTATGCATAATTTCTTCATAGTGTTCTCCTTTCGATTTTCGGGATTTTATAAAAATTACAAAATCCCCTGCATTCTTCTTATTAAGTAATACGCATTAATCTCGGAAAAAGTTACATGGAAATACGGGTGTTAGATGTAAAAACATTGGGGACAATTCCGGATGCCCCCTCTTTGAATCAAAGATGCCTGAAAATACTCCAGGGGTAAATTTCACCCCTTGACAAACAGGAAATTTTCATTATAATTAACCATGCGATTGATTAAACCAATCGCATGGTTTGAAT